>JALYKJ010000189.1 GCA_030774845.1 Verrucomicrobiota bacterium | reverse complement strand
CCAATCCAAGATCGACAATGTTCACCGGAATTTCCGGGTCGAAGCACTGCTTGAGCTGGTTCCAAACATCATCTTCCGAAACTGCGCCGTTTGTTTTGCCGGTCGCCTTTTCTTTGGCTCCGGCTTTCGGTTTCTCCAAACCGAGCGCGTCCAAATCTTTTTCCGAGATCCGTGACAGTCCGTATGGAGTCGCGATGGTGTAACTGCCGCCGAGCGTTTGCGTGATCACGCCCTGGGTTCCTTTTTCGAGCATCAACTTTCGCCCGCTCGGAATCTCAACCGCCTCCACCTCCCGGCTTAAACTGAATTCCGTGTTTTCGTGCATCTCTCAAATTGTAGCGGCGGTCTATGACTGTCGCAAATATTCGGCTCGGAGGGCGTCTCTGCCGGTGCCACGGCGTTTCGCAGAAATGCCCTACAACTTCTTTGGCTCTTCCAACAACTCGACCACGCGCTTGAGTAATCGCGCCGCGCCGCCGCCATCGATGCTGCGATGATCGAAGCTGAGCGTGATCTGTGCTTCGGTTTTCGGAACGAATTCCTTTTTCGTTTCGTCCCACGATGGAACCTTTTTTCCAGCACCGAGACCGAGCAGCAAAGTTTGATCGGGCAGGGGAATGGGTGTGCCCCATTCGACACCAAACGTTCCGAAATTCGAAACGGTGGCGATGCCGCCGGCTTGCATGTCCGGCGAGATGCGCCGTTTCCGCGCAAGATCGACAAGTTCCTGATATTTCGTCGTTAAATCCGCCAATGAAGTTTTGTCCGCGTTTCGAATCACCGGAACGATGATTCCGTCCTCGGCTTCGACCGCAACACCAACATCAATCGAATTGGATTGCACCACGCGGTTGCCGATCAGTTTCGCCGCGGCGGTGGGATTCTCCGCGAGCGCAAGAGCGAGCGCTCGCGTCGCGTAAAGCCCGGGACCGGGCTTCGGATCGCCTTCCGCCACTCCGGCTCGGAGTTGTCGATCTTGCAAAACGGGATCCAGATTCACCGACGAGCCGACCGTCGAGAGCGGTCGGGTCCAACTGCGCCGCATCGCGTCCGCCACGCCAGTGCGAATCGCTGAAGCTTCTTTCGCGCTTTGGTTGTCGATCTTGTGCAGAAAATTCTCGAGATCTTTGATCGTGACGCGATTGCCGGCGCCAGTTCCGGTTATCCCGGCGAGGTCAGCTGGAGTCAGTTGTAATTCAGTCATTCGGGCGCGGACGCGGGGCGAAACAAAGCTCGCCCCTTTCAATGTCGCTGGAACCGGTAAACCGCCGGGTCGCGTGCCGGCGCCATCACGCGCCGCAATTTTTTCCTGGCGCGCGGGTACAACTTCCTGATCCGCGCGCGCGGGAATTTCCTCGGCCACTTCGCGCTGCGCTTCTGGCGGAGCTTGCTTGGTGAACCTCGCTGCATCCGCCTCGCTCGCTTCGACGTAACCGAGCACCGAACCGATCGGATAGGTTTCCTTCAACTGCGCGGTGATCTTGTCGATCTTGCCTTTGCATGGCGTCGTCACGCCCATGACTGCTTTGTTCGTTTCGACGTCGATGATCTCCTGATCGACGGCGACTTCATCGCCCGGTTTCACCTTGATATCGACAATGGTCGCTTCGGCGATCGACTCGCCCAACTGCGGCATGATGATTGGAACTTGGGGCATAATTTATTCGCGAAGGAGCGCTCGCGCTTTGGCAGCGATTAATTTCGCGCCCGGTCGGTGCGCACTCCAAAGATTTGGGTGATATGGAATCGGCGTGTCTTTCGCGTTGACGCGCACCGGCGCCGCGTCGAGCAGATGAAATCCTTCACTGGTCACACGTGCGATCACTTCCGCGGTCGCGCCGCCCCAGGGAAATGATTCGCCAACACAAAGCAAACGGCCCGTGCGCGCGACCGACGCCAATACTGTGTCGGTATCGAGCGGTTTAACCGTGCGAAGATCGACAACTTCGATTTCGAAATTTTCGCGCGCCAATTCTTCGGCGACCGCGAGCGATTCCTGCACCATCGCGCTATAAGTTACGATCGTCAGGTCCCGCCCTTCGCGGGCGACCCGCGCGCGGCCCGTGGGCAAACCTTTGTCCGGAAGTTTGTCCGCCTTGAGATGGTAATAAAGATATTTGTGTTCGCAGTAAATGACGGGATCATCAATCGCTACCGCGTCGATCAACATCGTGTAAGCGTCTTCAACCGTCGCCGGTGTCATCACGATCAGTCCCGGATAATGCGCGTAAAGCGATTCCATCGATTGGCTGTGAAACGGACCGCTCCCTTTCGTGCCGCCGGATGGAAGTCGCACCGTAATCGGCACGGGAATATTCGTCCGCCAGTAATGCGTACCGGCGTTATTGAGAATTTGGTTCAACGCAGTGCTGGAAAAATCGGCGAACTGCATCTCAACGATTGGTCGCATTCCCTGCAACGCAGCTCCGATCGCCGTGCCGACAATCGCGTCTTCACTGATCGGCGTGTTCAACACGCGGTTCGGAAATTCCTTGGCGAGGCCTTTGGTTGCTTTAAAGGCGCCACCAAAAGTTCCGCCGACATCCTGGCCGTAAATAAAAACGCGCTCGTCTTCGCGCAACAATTTGGCCTGCGCTTCGCGGATCGCTTCGAGGTAAGTAATGCTCATTCGGGTTGATCGAGCAGCTCGCGCGTTGAGATCGCGCACCAATCTTCCTTCTCCGCATCAGGTGCCGCTTCTTTTTGCGCAGTCGCGATTGCCTCGTCGACTTTTGCGATCGCGTCGTCTTTCCACGATTTCAGGGTCGCGGCGTCGACCAGTTCAAGATCGACAATCTTCTTCTCGGCCAGCTTCAAACAGTCCTGCGCGAACGGTTGCCGCTTTATTTCATCCGTGACGTAGCTCGCGTCGTCGTGTTCGCCATGACCTGACAGGCGCAACACCGATGCGACGACAAGCTGTGGCGGTCGGCCGGCTCGTGCGCGTTTCACTGCGCTGCCAATGACATCGAGGCATGCGCTCAAATCCGTGCCGTCGATGCTGTAACCTTCGAAGCCGTAACCTTTCGCGCGATCGACCAGATCGGCGCAGGCAAACTCACGGTCATTAGGCGTGGAATACGCATAATGATTGTTCGTCGCGACGATCACTAATGGAACTTGCTCGACCGCGGCGATGTTCATCCCTTCATGAAACGAGCCGGTCTGCATGCCGCCTTCACCGATGCAGGAGAGACCAACAAAATTTTTCTCGCCGCGAAAACGTTTGGCCATCAATGCCCCCACGGTCACTGAGACCATCGCGCCGAGATGACTGATCATCGCGAGCTGGCCGTCGCCCGGTTTGCCGCGGTGGATATTGCCGTCGCGTCCCCGCATTGGCCCCTGCCGCGAGCCAAGATAAGTACGCGCAACATCGACAATCGGCTCGCCAAATGCGGAACGGCCGGCTTGATCGCGAATCAGCGGCGCAAAGATGTCGCCTTTTTGCAAAAACATTCCGCAGGCGACGCTGACCGCTTCCTGACCTCTGCCGATGTAAACTCCGCCGGTGATTTGGCCACCGCGGTAAAGACTGACCAGCTTTTCCTCGAGCGTGCGCGAGAGCAACATCCAGGGAAACGCCTCCAGGAATCGCTCATGCGGCACGGCTTTCCTGGACGAAGATTTTTTCCCGCGCTGCGCCGTCTGAAGCATCGGCCAATTTTACGCGAGATCGACAACTGCGCGCAAAAAATTTTTTGCGCGAAATGCACGATCTATTTAACGGGCACGGCTAGCCTTTTGT
>JALYKJ010000188.1 GCA_030774845.1 Verrucomicrobiota bacterium | reverse complement strand
GCCGTGCCGAGATCGATCCCGATATCGTTGGATAAGAAGCCGAAAAGTTTCTTGAACATAAAATTAAACTAGTCGCGCTCCAGTCTGCCGGAAGCCCCTCTTGGCTTCGTCTCTGCAGCAAATTGTGCGCCCTGGGAGCGCGATTCGACCGGCTGAAAAAGCTGTAATATTAACAAGGCCTCGCCCGGTCAGCTCTTAAATATACCTAGGTTGAACCGCCAATTCAGCCAACAAAACCTGCGTGAAATTCTGAGGCTCCGGAAGAGTTGGCCGCGATGTACGAGATCAGCTTCTCGCGGGCGGTCGTGCAAAGCGAAAACTTGCAGCGTCGGATGGATCAGATTCGCGAGAACGCCGACCCGAATTGCGGCCCGACCGTGGAAATCAATCCGCCGATTCAGGAAGGCAAGAACGTCGTCAGCAAGAACGTCGCGCCGCCAGCTCCAGCTCCTGCTCCGGACAATCGCTGGGGCACCTTCGCCATGGGTAGCGGCCAGTATGTGACGGTGCATAATCAAGATGACAACGCCGACGGTTATAAGATTACAAATGGCAGTTTCCTGGCCGGAGTCGATTACCGGCTGCTGCATAATTTGGCGATTGGCGTTTACGGCGGATACGTCGGGAGCGAGAGCGATCTGGTGGGCCGCGGCCGAATCACGACTGATGGTGGGACGGTGGGTGGATACGCCACTTTCTTTAGCGACGGTTTTTATCTTCAGGGAGCTGGTGGTGGTACCTGGAATAGCTATGAGAATCGGCGCGAGGCGTTCTTGGGCGAAGCGCACGGCTCCACCAACGGTAGCGAACTCAATGCGATGGGCGCCCTTGGCTACGATTGGACGATGAACTTCAATGCGGCAAATCATCCCGGATCGCTTACCGTCGGACCAATCGCGTCCGTTCAATACACCAACGTCGACATTGACCGCTACAGCGAAACAGGGTCGCTGATTCCGTTGGAAATCGTGGGCCAAAGTGAAGATTCATTGCGCAGCACGATTGGCGGAAAACTGGCCATCTGCATCTAAACCGATCATGGCATCATGCTCCGGCCTGAAGTGCGCGTTGCCTGGCTCCATGAATACAATGACCGCGCGTATCCGATCGATGCCCGCTTTATCGGATGCCCGGACATCTTTACCGTGCACGGTCCGAGGATCGGAGAAGACGCCGCACAGGTTAACGCCGGCGTGACCATTCAGTTCAATCCGATGGTTGCAGTGTTCGGCCATTACGACGGAGTCTTCGGCCGCAACAATTACGACAGCAACGCCGTCAGCGGTGGTTTGGCCCTCAGCTTCTGACGTTCCGTTCGGCTTAGAACGCTTCTTCCGGCTCGGTCACGTTGCGCGCGCGGTCTTCGAAGCGGGTGAATTCTTTCAGGAAGGTGAGGGGAATCTCACCAACCGGACCGTTGCGTTGTTTGGCGATGATTAATTCGGCTTCACCCGATCGTTCCGCACGAGCTTCTTCGTCCTCTTCGTAGAGTTCGGGTCGAACAAGGAGTCCGACAAGGTCCGCGTCCTGTTCAATGGAACCGGATTCGCGCAGATCGCTCAAACGCGGTTTGCCGCCGGAACGTTGTTCGGGTTGGCGATTCAATTGCGCGACAACGATGACTGGGATCTTCAATTCCTTGGCCAAGCCTTTTATCCCGGCGGAGATTTCCGAGATTTCCAGCTGTCGATTGTCTTGGGCGCGACGCGATGTCGATCTTAGCAGCTGCAAATAATCGACAATGATGAGCTGGACATCTTGTTGTGCCTTGAGCCGACGCGCTTTTGCACGTAGTTCGAGGATCGTGAGACTCGCGCTGTCATCGATAAAGATTTTCGCTTCGGCAAGTTTCGACGCTGCGGCGGTCAAACTCGGGAAATCGCGTTCGCCCAGAAATCCGTCGCGCACTTTCTGTAAATTCACGCGGGCCCGCGAGCAGAGCAGACGTTGAACAAGCTGCTGGCTGCTCATTTCCAAACTGAAAACGCCAACCGGAAGTTTTTCGTTGATCGAAACATGTTCGGCAATGTTCATTGCCAGCGCGGTTTTTCCCATGCTTGGGCGTGCCGCGATCACGATCATCTCCGCCGGATGCATTCCGCTCGTCATCCGATCGAACTCGACAAAGCCGGTTGAGATCCCGGTGATGCCGCCTTTGCGCTCGTAGAGTTTTTCGATCGACTCGATCGCTTCCATGACCTGGTCCTTCATCGAAAGCATCTGGCCTTTGAACCGGTCTTCACCGACGGCGAAAATTTTCTGCTCGACTTCGTCCAGAAGATTGCCGACCTCATCCTGCTCTTCGTAGGCGCGGCGCACGCTTTCGGTGGAGGCGGCGATGATGGAGCGCAAAATGTATTTGTCCCGGACGATCTCGAGGTAGTAACCGACGTTCGCAGCTGTCGGCACAAAGGTGAAAAGGCTCGTTACCAACGCCGCGCCGCCAACGGTTTCGAGCAAATTTCGATCCCGCAGCACTTGCGTGAATGTGATGAGATCGATCGCCTGGCCCACGTTCCAAAGATCGACAAGCACGCTGTAGATCGTTTGATGGGCTGGAACGTAGAAGTATTCCTCGTTAATTTTCTCAACGACTTCCGAGATCGCGTCCCGTGGCGAAATCAGCATTGAGCCGAGCACGCCCTGCTCGGCCTCCACGCTATGCGGCGGTGCGCGGTGAATATCCTGCGCAGAACCTGTGGGCGAAGTGGGAAAAACTCTTCCGCCGTTTCCTCCCGGCCTGCCTCGGCCGGGCCCATTGCCCGAATCTTTGCGAGGCGTCTCCCCAGTCCGCAAGGACGGTTGAGTCGCCATTTATTTGGTTTCTTTTTTTCTCCTGAAAAACGAACGGTGTTTTTTCTCAGGCTGTTCAGCCGTGGCTTGGTCTTTCCCGCGGTCGCGGGATTCCTCCGCCGATTTCACATCAAATTTGAATTGCGCGGTCACGTCGTGATGCAGCTTGACCACAACTTCGTGTTCGCCGGTGTCCTTGATCGGCCGCTCGAGCACAATTTTGTGACGATCAATCTCCAGACCAAGCTCATTCTTCATCCTCGTCACAATGTCCTGGGCAGTGATCGAACCGAAAGCTTTTCCAGATTCGCCGGTCGCGAGCGTGAATGTCAGCCGCGCCTTCCCGATTTTGCGCGCCAGTTCCTCGGCTTCGTTCAGTTCGCTTGCCTCGCGTTCAGCGCGTTTCTTTTTCAGAGTATCGAGCTGACGCAGTGCGGCCGGCGTCACTTCATAAGCTTTGCCGCGCGGCAGCAAATAATTGCGGGCATAGCCGCGGCGCACCCTCACCACGTCGGCTTCAGCGCCGAGTCCGGGCACGTTGTCGGTCAGAATAACTTCAGTCGAGGGCATGTTGTTTGTAAAAATTTTTCGCGCGCGCGATGTTCATACAAGCAGCGCGATTGCGCGCTGTCAACTCGCGAAGACTTTCGGAGTCAGCGGCGCGAACAAAATTAAATCATGTGTCCCTGCGGACTACGCGATTTTGCGCGGACCAATCATCGCGTGTGAGAGGAAGCTTGCCGTCGCCGGCCGGATCCAGCTTCGCGAGTAGAGTTTGATAAACCGCCATATTTCCGCGCGAAAATCCGTGCGCCGAGCCAGCGATGTAAAGCCGCCACGCGCGATAGGTCGTTTCATCGACAAACATTAGCGCTTCGGCATGATGCGCTTCCAAACGGCGCAGCCAATGCCGCAGCGTCAGCGGGTAATGCTCACGCAGATTCTCCACGTCGCGGATTTCGAATCCAGCCGACTCGGCAGCTTTGAGCATGATCGGCAGGGGCGGGATATCGCCGTCAGGAAAGACGTATTCCTCGATGAACGAACCGTTTCTGTTATCCGGTCGCGCTACGATTCCTTCTCCAATCGCCTGGTTTAGAAAAACGCCACCTGGTTTGAGCACGCGATACACCTCCCCGAAATAATCCGGCAACCGTTCGCGTCCGACGTGTTCCGCCATCCCGACGCTAACGATTGCGTCATAAACTTCGCTTCCGTTTGCGTCGAGGTCCCGGTAATCGCGCAATTCAACTGATGTTTCATTTGTTAATCCAGCCTCGGCGATGCGGGCCCGCGCCCATTGTGCCTGTGGCTCGCTCAAAGTGATTCCATCTGCTCGGACGCCGAAATTTTCTGCCGCGTGGATGACGAGCGCGCCCCAGCCGCAGCCAATGTCGAGCAGTCGCTGCCCGGGACACAGACGCAATTTTCGGCAGATGTAATCCAGCTTTTGTTCCTGAGCGCAGTCGAGATCGTCGTCGGGTGATCGGAAGTAACCGCAGGAGTAAACCATCCGTCGATCGAGCCAGAGTCGATAAAAGTCATTCGAAATGTCGTAATGAAGCGTGACCGCTCGCCGGTCGCGCTTTGGTGAATGCTTTTTGCCGCCGATGCGCGGCAGCAAATGCCTGGCTGCGTCGCCGATTGTCGATCTTCCATCACGGCCAGGAAGAGCGACCAACAACCCGCCCAGTTTCAACTTTTTCTTCCAATCACCGAGATGGCTCAGCAGAAAGTCGCCAACTTCAAAGGCAGCCTCAATATCTCCCTCAATGTCGGAGTCATTATGCAGATATGCTTCCGCGAGACCGACTTCGGTGCCGGGCAAAAACATTCGACCGAGAGCTTCGGGATGTTTCAGGGCGAGAATCGTGCGGCGAGGCCGATCATCTGGCCAACTCGTGCCGTCCCATAGCCGTACGCCAAAATTATCCAACGAGCAGCCGTTGAAAATTTCGTTCAGAGCATCACGC
>JALYKJ010000187.1 GCA_030774845.1 Verrucomicrobiota bacterium | reverse complement strand
TCGGCTTTTTCCATGATCGCGTAATCGAATGAAATCCGCGGGAGTTTTGCGAAACGTTCGCGCAAAGTTTTCTCGAGATCTTTCGGCGACCGGACTTGCGAGATGAAGTCGGCAAGTTCGGGCGCGTGCCGATTGAACTCGCGCAGGACCGTCTGTACCGACCAGACGAACATTCCCGCGTTCCAACGAAAATTTCCTTTTCGCAAAAAAGACTCGGCTAGATCCGTATTTGGTTTTTCGCGAAAGCGAATGACGTGATGCACGGCGATTTTGTTTTCGCCGCGCAAGTGAACCGGCTCGCCGTGTTCGATGTAACCAAACCCTGGACACGCCCACGTCGGTTTGATCCCGACGGTTACCAGAGCGCCCGTTTCTTCAGCCGCCAGCGCTGCAGTCTTCATCGTGTCTTGAAACGCCGCGCGATCTGCGATCACATGATCGGCTGGCAACACCAACATCGTGGCCGCATGATCGCGACCCGCAATCCAACCAGCCCCGAGCGCGACCGCCGCCGCGGTGTCGCGTTTGGCCGGTTCAGCGATGATGTTTTGTTTCGGAAAACCTTTGAGTAAATCGCGAACAGCTTTTTCCTGGTCGACGTTGGTGAGAATCAGAATGCGCTCGCTTGAAACCAAGCCTTCCAGTCGTGCGATTGTTTCCTCCAGCAAAGTGCGTTCGGAAACGAGGCGCAGCAATTGCTTCGGACGATTACGCCGGCTCAACGGCCAGAAACGCTCGCCGCTGCCGCCAGCGAGGATGAGGGCATAGATCGGATTCGACATGTCAGAAGCTGCCAATAGCGGAGATCACGCCAGCGTGCAGATTTTCCCGTTTCTTTTTCGCAAACGAGACGTATAAGAGTAGCCGATGTCCCTCTCGGTATCCATTCTAAAAACGACTGACCAGATTCCGCTGGATAATTTGCTTACACTCACACGCACTGCGTTTGGGCTCGGAATCGGAATGCTGGTCGCCGACAAAATTAAACGGCCGGCGCGACAGACAGCTGCCATCGCGCTGATGTCCGTGGGTGCTTTGGCCGCGGTCCCGTTCCTCGTCAAAATCGCGCTCGAACGCATCAACCGCCCGGAATCGGAGCGCGGCAGCCGCGCGCGACTTCGGTCGATTCGCGGCGACTCGGGTTATTCCACCGAGACAGACGTTTATTAGTCTTCGAATCGAGTGCAGTTGACTCGAGGACAGCTTGATTCAGTCGACGTCGCGGATTAAAGCCTCCTTCGCAGATGGCCCGAACATCGACATCCTCCAATGAGCCGCTGCGGGATTTTTGCCGCGAAATTTTAAAACAGGAAGCACTCCTGCGGCAGGGCGGCGGGAAAGCGGGACTCGAACGGCAACGCAAACTCGGTCGTTTGCCGGCGCGGGAACGAATTGGTCAGCTTCTCGACAAAGACGCGCAATTTTTCGAGATCGGCCTGTGGGCAGCCTACAAAATGTACGAGGAGTGGGGGAACATCGTTGCCGCGGGAACGGTTGCCGGCATCGGAAATGTCCACGGCGTTCCCTGCATGATCATTGCCAACGACGCGACCGTAAAGGCCGGCGCCTTCTTTCCCGCGACCGTCAAAAAACTTTTGCGCGCGCAACGGATCGCTTTCGAATGTTCGCTGCCAATCATTTATCTGGTCGATTCCGCCGGTGTTTTTTTGCCGATGCAGGACGAGATTTTCCCGGACGAAGACGATTTCGGCCGGATCTTTCGGAACAACTCGGTCATTTCCGCGGCGGGGATTCCTCAGTTCGCAGCGATCATGGGGAACTGCGTGGCCGGTGGCGCGTATTTGCCGGTGCTTTGCGACAAAATTTTGATGACCGAAGGGAGCGGCCTTTATCTCGCCGGTCCGTCGCTGGTCAAAGCCGCGATTGGCCAGGTTGTCGATCAAGAAGAACTCGGTGGCGCGAAGATGCATTCGGAAATTAGCGGCACCGTTGATTTTTATGAGAACACCGACGAATCATGTTTGAAAAGATTGCGTTCGCTCGTCGCACTTTTGCCTGAAGCCAAAAACGGAGCCGATTCGAGGATCGACAAGAAGGGCTTCAAAGCAGCGAAAACTCCCGACACTGTTTACGATCTCGTCAGTCTCGATGGTCAGAAAAATTACGATGCGCGAGATCTGCTCGCCGCGGTTGTCGATTCAAACTCAATCGACGAATACAAAGCCGATTACGGCAAAACGCTCGTGACCGCTTACGCGCGCATCGGCGGTCGGCCCGTCGGCATTGTCGCCAGTCAACGGCTGCAGGTGCGCACGAAAAAGGAAGGCATCCAAATGGGTGGCGTTATTTATTCAGACAGCGCCGATAAAGCCGCGCGTTTCGTGATGGATTGCAATCAAACTGGTCTGCCGATCATTTTTTTCCAGGACGTGACTGGTTTCATGGTCGGTCGCGACGCGGAACAAAGCGGGATCATTCGCAGCGGCGCCAAGCTCGTGAATGCGGTCAGCAATTCAGTTGTGCCGAAAATCACAGTTGTCGTCGGCGGTTCGTTCGGCGCGGGCAACTACGCGCTTTGCGGCAAAGCTTACGATCCGCGATTCATCGTGGCGTGGCCGAGTGCGCGTTACGCGGTGATGGGTGCGGCTCAAGCGTCCGACACAGTCTTTTCCATTCTCGCGCGAGCGCGTGATCGCGGCGACAAAAAGGCGTCGCACGAAGAGCTCGATGAGCTTCGTAAAAAAGTGAAACAGAGTTACGAAGAGCAAACCGACATTCGTTACGGCGCGGCGCGCGGATGGGTCGACGCCATTGTTCAGCCGCATGAAACGCGCGAGGCGTTGATTCAGTTGCTTCAATATGTGTCGCGTCCAACACCGAAAGCACGCTTCCACACCGGCGTCATTCAAGTTTAATGCTGATCGCTGACGTCTGATGTCTGACCTCTGATTTATGCCAGTCGTTCTAATCGAAAAGCAGAATCCGCAGATCACAGTGGTGACGTTGAATCGTCCCGAGCGTCGCAATTCGCTGACAATCGAGCTGCTCAACGAACTTATCGCCGCGATCAACGTGGCCTCCGATCAGGCGGACGAACGCGTGTTGATCTTGCGTGGCGCCGGAGCGGCGTTTTGCACCGGCCTCGATTTGAAGGAAGCAGCCGACTCGAAAAAGGCGCAGATGACAGCCGAATTAGTCGCCAAAACTTTGATCACACTGGCTGAAACGCGTCTGGTGACGATCGCAGCGGTCCACGGCGCGGCAGTTGCGGGCGGTGCGGGAATCATGTCGGCTTGTGATTTTGTCGTCGCCGCTGAGAAAACGAAGATCGGTTATCCCGAAGTGCGGCGCGGATTGGTCGCCGGCTTAGTGATGACTTTTTTGCGCCGCCAGATCGGTGAGCGCAACATGCGAGAGCTGGTTCTTGGCGGCGAATTGATCGACGCCGCCCGCGCGCGCGAAATAGGTCTGGTCAATCGCGTTGTAGCACGAGACGAGTTGATGAATGAGACGCAAAAGTTCGCCAATTCAGTTTTGCAAGGCGCGCCCACTGCGCTCACGCAAACCAAACGCCTGATCGAAGAACTTTGGTCGACGTCGGTGAAGGAAGATGTCGATCTTGCGTTGAAGCATCACATGCAAGCGCGCGAATCGGATGAAGCGCGCGAAGGCATCGCGGCGTTCAACGAAAAACGCCCGCCAAACTGGACTATTAAGAACGGCTAAGCTTTTGGTGCCGCCGCAGGTCCCTGGTACTGTGCGCTGCCAAATCCCAGAATAGGGAAAATATGATCGATAGCAAGATCGGGCCAATCGCAAAGCCGACGCCTTTACCGAAGCTTTTTGCGAGATCAATCGAGAGAATGATGTAAAAGATCGGAAAGCAAATTAGCAGCAAAAGAACCCACCATGCTGGTCGGCCAACGATTTTGCACCAGACGATCCAGTTATAAATCGGGATGATAGCAGCCCACCCGGGCTGACCTGCCTTCACATTCTTGTTAACGCGTACCGCCGTCGCGCGGACAAGCGAGACCATCACTCGTTCCGAACACGCGTATCAGGAACTTCGCAAAGCGCACCTCGCCGCAAACGAAGACGAACAAACGGTGGAGCAACTTGATCCGGGAGGAAAAATTCGCGCAGCGATCGATGCCCAGACTCAGCATTCAGTTGCAATTCAGGCGCCTCAGCGCATTCCCGTATCGCACTGCCACTCGACCTTGGTCATTTGTCCGGCCGTGACATCGACATCGAACGGTCCGTAGTGACCAATTCCCTTTTGTCGATCCTTCTTTGTGACCGTGTAATGGCCGGGCTCTAACGAAACTTTGAATCGGCCTTGAGCGTCGGTAGTGAACTCTGCGACCGCGCCGGTTTCGTTACCGACAACAAACATCGCGTTGGCCAGCGGCTTCGAGCTGATCATACCGGGTCGGACTGGACCAGGATGAGTTGGACCGATTGTGATCATGCCTTGAATTCCAGTTTCGGCTGTTTCCGGCATAGGCGTCGGTGATGTTTGAGCGCAGCAAAAACCAGCAAATGTAAGGAAACCGATTAAGCTTAAACGTTGAAGCGACATAAATACTTCGACGGTTGCATGCTTCAATTGTTTAACGGAAAAGCCAATAATGTTTGTCGATCGGATCAAAGTTTTTGCGCAAGCGGGCAGTGGCGGGCGTGGGTCCGTCAGTTTTCGGCGGGAGAAATTTGTGCCAAAAGGTGGACCCGATGGCGGCGACGGCGGGCGCGGCGGCGACGTGATTCTACGCGCGGATCGGCACGTTGATAATCTCTCAAATCTTTTCTACGAGCCGATCATCAAAGCGAAAAACGGCGGTCACGGAATGGGAAAGAAAATGCATGGGCGGTCTGCGCCGGCGAAGATTGTGAAAGTGCCAGTCGGAACAATTGTGTGGCTCGCGGAAGACAGAAAACGCCCAACGCCCAACGTCGAACGCTCAATATCGAATGCAGAAGATATGATTGTCGATCTTACGCGGGATGGTCAGGAGTTTGTCCTTTGCCAGGGCGGTGCTGGCGGGAAGGGCAATGTGCATTTCAAAAGTTCGCGGAACCGCGCGCCGCGCGAATACACCGAAGGCGACGAAGGGGAGCAGGGACATTTCTTATTAGAGTTGCGCACGATCGCCGATGCCGGCCTCGTCGGTTATCCAAACGCCGGCAAATCAACTTTGCT
>JALYKJ010000186.1 GCA_030774845.1 Verrucomicrobiota bacterium | reverse complement strand
GCTATGAAGTGAATTTCAAAGTTCGCGATCGCGAGGGCGCGATCGCCAGCATGCGTGGCGCATGCGCTCCCCAGAATCAGACGCGGGAGCGTCTGCGTCCGGAGTTGCGCGCGTATTTCACCGGGCGGCGTTTTGGCTCGATCTTGGTGAGGCCGGTGCCGCTTTTCACTTCCATGATTTGATCGCGCAAAAGCGCGGCGCGCTCGAATTCCAGGTTCGCCGAAGCTGTTTGCATTTCTTCTTCGAGCTCGCGCAGCAATTCGGTGAGATCGAAATTGCCGCCGGCTTCCTGGATGACCGAGGCGGCAATTTCGCGGCCGCGCAAAATGGTGTGCAGACTTTCCTGGACAGCGCGCCGGACTGTTTGCGGAGTGATGCCGTGCTTCTCGTTGTATTCCATCTGTTTGCCGCGCCGATATTCCGAGATCGAGATCAGTGCTTCCATGCTTTGCGTAATCTGATCGGCGAAGAGCACGACTTCGCCGTTGACGTGACGCGCCGCGCGGCCGGCAGTTTGAATCAATGACGTTTGGCTGCGCAAAAATCCCTCTTTGTCGGCATCGAGAATGCAAACGAGCGACACTTCGGGAAGATCGAGTCCTTCGCGGAGCAAGTTGATGCCGACGAGAATGTCGAAATCGGCCGCGCGAAGACCGCGCAAAATTTCCACGCGTTCGATTGTGTCGATATCGCTGTGGAGGTAGCGCACCTTCAATCCGACATCGCGCAAATAATCGGCGAGATCTTCGGCCGTGCGTTTAGTCAAGGTGGTGATCAGGACACGTTCGCTTTTCTCCACTCGTTGCCGGCAAAGCTCGATCGTGTCGTCGATCTGGTTCTTGAGCGGCTTGAGCGTGATTTTTGGATCGAGAAGTCCAGTCGGGCGAATGATCTGCTCGACAACCAGTGGCGCTCCGGCGTCGCGAACCTCGAATTTTTCGGCCGGCTCGTCCGTACGCGAGATATGCACCTCGGCGTTGAATGTCGAACGCTTTTTGCCAGGCAAAACGAACGGGACCAGTTCCTCTTGGCCGATGCGCTGACGCCGGTGCGGAACGTAACCTTTGTTCCCAGCGACGCTGTTTTGAATTTCGAATTCAGCCGGCGTCGCACTCACGTAAATTAGTTGGTCCGTTAGTTTCATGAACTCGTCGAAATTCAGCGGACGATTATCGAGCGCGCTCGGTAGACGGAAACCGTAATTGACCAGCACGGTCTTGCGCGATCGGTCGCCTTCGTACATGCCGCCGATTTGCGGGATGGTCGCGTGCGATTCGTCGATCACGACCAGAAATTCTTTCGGGAAAAAATCGACAATGGTGTATGGCTTTGAGCCCGGCGGCCGGCCGGACAAATGGCGCGAATAATTCTCAATGCCGTTGCAGAAACCCATCTCCTGCAACATTTCCAGGTCGTATTCGGTGCGGATGCGGAGCCGTTGCGCTTCGAGAAGTTTGTTCTGCGATTCCAGAACTTTGATTCGGTCTTCCAACTCGGAGCGGATCGTTTGCAACGCCCGATTCAACTTGTCGGCCGGTGTCACGAATTGTTTCGCTGGAAAAAATGTGATCACGCTGAGCGATTCGCGCGCGTGGCCTGTCAGTGGATCGAAGCGGGTGATCGCATCTAGTTCGTCGCCAAAGAATTCCAGCCGGACCGCCTCCTCGTCCGCGGTCGCCGGATAAACCTCGACCACGTCGCCGCGCACACGGAATTTGCCGCGCGAAAAATTGATGTCGTTGCGCTCATAGAGCATATCGACCAAGCGGCTGAGAACCGCTTCGCGCGAAATGTGTTGGCCGCGTTTTACCGTGAGGAGCATTCGTTCGTAATCTTCCGGCGACGTGACGCCGTAGATGCAGGAAACGCTGGCGACCACGATCGTGTCGCGCCGTGTGAGCAGTGCGCTCGTCGCGGCCAGTCGCAACCGCTCGATCTCTTCGTTAATCGATGAATCCTTTTCGATGTAGGTGTCGGTGCGCGGGATGTAAGCTTCCGGCTGGTAATAATCGAAATAGCTGACGAAATATTCGACCGCGTTTTTGGGAAAGAATTGTTTGAACTCGGAGTAAAGCTGCGCCGCGAGTGTTTTGTTGTGCGAAATAACCAGCGTCGGCCGGTTCAGCTCACAAATGACATTGGCGATCGTGAATGTTTTGCCCGAACCGGTGACACCAAGCAGCGTCTGGTGCCGGTTGCCTGCTTCGACCGATTTGATGAGCTTGGCAATGGCCTGCCCCTGGTCGCCGCGCGGTTTGTAATTCGATTCGAGCTCAAACGACATCCCGCAATTTAGCACGCAAGAGACGTTGCGCTTGTGAAAGGCGCTTCCGAAAGTTAATTCAGCGTCCAGGGTGAATCTGCCGAAATTCTTTGCCGAGCTGAAGCGGCGTCATGTTTATCGTGCGGCGGTCGCCTACGCGATGGTGACCTGGCTCTTAACGCAAATCGCGACCCAGGTTTTTCCGTTCTTTGATATTCCCAATTCGGCGGTGCGTTTCGTGATCGTCGCGCTGCTTCTCGGCTTTCCGATCGCCATGGCGCTGGCGTGGCTCTACGAATTCACCGGCGCGAGCTTCGTTCGGGACGAAGATGTCGATCCAAGTGCTCGAAAAAGCGCAGAGCGTCTCCTCGATTTTACAATCATTGGCGTTCTCCTGATTTTGATCGCGGTGCTGATTTATGGGCGGCTTCCATTTCGCAGTTCCAGCGGTGAACCCATACCGGACAAAAGTATCGCGGTATTGCCGTTCTCAAATTTCAGTGACGACAAACAGAACGCATTTTTCGCCGACGGCATCCAGGATGACATTCTGACAAGTCTGGCCAGGATCGGCGACTTGCGTGTGATCAGCCGTTCGTCGGTGATGCAATTCCGCGATCCTGCAGCGCACAATCTGCGTGAAATCGGCAAGCTGCTCGGAGTGGCCAACGTTTTGGAGGGGAGCGTGCGGCGAGAAGGCGATCGAGTGGTGGTGAACGTGCAGTTGATCGACGCCCTGAAAGATCGACATCTCTGGGCAAATCGTTACGAACGGACGCTGGCGGATTCGTTAGGCCTGCAGGGTGAACTCGCCGCTGAGATCGCGGAGGCGTTGCGAGTGACGTTGAGCCCTAACGAAAAAGCGCGCATCGGAACCAAACCGACCGAAAATGCCGATGCTTATCTGGCTTATCTGCAGGCGAACCAGATTGAGCGCAATCCGGATACGTTGCTCGAGGATTACAAAAAGGCCGAACAGCTTTACCTGACCGCCATCGGGCTCGATCCCAAGTTCGCTCTGGCCCATGCGCGACTCGCTTCCACGCGCGCGGCAATTTTTCATTATTACGAACCGCTGGATGCCTGGAAGACGAAAGCCCGCGCCGAAGCCGAGATCGCCTTGCAGTTGCAACAGAATCTGGCTGAAGCGCATCTTGCTCTCGGTCAATGCGTTTATTGGATCGACCAGGATTACAATCGCGCGCTTTCTGAATTCGATATCGTTTCGCGTTTATCGCCTAATAACAGCGAAGCCGGCCGATTGATTGCAGCGATCAAACGGCGGCAGGGAAAATGGCAGGAAAGCCTCGATGCTTACGAAAGGATCGCCAAGCTTGATCCGCAGGATCCAAACATTGCCCGCAATTTGGTATTTACCTACACCGCGTTGCGACGTTGGCCGGAGGCCGCGCGAGTCGCCGCGCGGATGCGATCAATGGCGCCGGCCTCACTCGTCGCTAAGATTCAAACCGGTTACGTCGATTTTTGGTGGAAAGGGGACACGAAGTTATTGAAATCGCTGGTCGACCAGGTTCCCGCCGGGACGGATCCGGATGGGGTCATTACAAGTGTTCGGTGGGACGTGGCGATGCTGGACCGCGACTTTGCCGGTGCCAAACAGGTTCTCGAGAAATCTCCGTTGAGCGATATTTCCTATACCAACGCCGGGGCAACGCCTAAAAGTTTTTTTGTCGGTTGTATTCTTCTGGCAACAGGGAACAACGCTGATGCCGAGAAAGCTTTTGAATTGGCGCGTCCGGCTTTTGAAGCGCAAGTGAAAGAGGCTCCGGATAGTGCCGATCGGCACGCTAATCTCGGTTGGTGTTACGCGTTCATGGGCCGAAGGGAAGATGCGATTCGGGAAGGCCGGCGCGCCGTTGAGCTGAAACCCGAATCTGCTGACGCCTTCGATGGCGCGATCATGAATTGCTATCTCGCGCTCATTTATGCGCGCTGCGGCGAAAACGACCTGGCCATCCCCTTGATCGAGCGTTTGCTCAAAACACCCGGCGCAGTCGACAGCGTGGTTTACAGTATCACCGTGAACGATCTGAAATATCGCTGGGAATGGGACCCGATTCGCAAGGATCCGCGGTTTCAGGCATTGATCGCGCATTCGTCACCGTGAATCTCCGCAAATTTTTCGCTGAGCTGAAGCGGAGAAAAGTTTACAGCGTCGCTATTGCTTACGTGGTCGCAGGCTGGGCTCTGGCGCAGGGCATCTCGCAGCTGTTGCCGGTCTTCGATATTCCGATCTGGGTCGTTCGGCTTGTTGTTCTCCTGATCGTGCTCGGATTTCCCGTCGCGCTCGTACTCTCCTGGTTTTTCGATCTCACTCGCTACGGAATTATTCGGACGCCGGATCTGAAAGACAAGATCGACATCGTACCGGCGGCTGTCGGTTCGAACGAACGATCGATTGCGGTCCTGCCTTTCACCGATTTGAGTCCGGGTGAAGAGCGCGATTATTTCGGCGAGGGCATCGCGGAAGAAATTCAGACGGCGCTGGCGAAAATTGATGGATTACGCGTGGCCGCGCGCCGCTCCTCGTTTTGGTTCAAGGACAAAAAAGCGGACCTGAAGGAAATCGCAGACAAACTGAACGTGGAGCACGTGCTGGAGGGCAGTGTGCGTCGCGAAGGGAATCGCGTCCGCATCAGCGCGGAGCTGACGGATTGCTGCAATGGCTTCACGCTTTGGTCGGAAACATTCGAGCGCGAGATGCAGGGAATCTTTGCGCTGCAGGATGAAATTACGCGCGCCATTGTCGATGCACTGAAATTGAAACTCGACATCTCCGCGCCGCTGGCGTCGCGGCTCGTGCGCAGCACCGCTGCCTACGACGTTTACCTTCACGGTCTCTTTTATTCCGACAAAGCAACTGAGGAAGATTTGCGGAAAAGTTTGGAGTATTTCGAGCGCGCACTTGAAAAAGATCCGCAATTCGGCCGAGCCTGGACCGGCATCGCGAAAGCGTGGCTCTGGTTGGCCGATGCTTACGTCGCTCCTCTCGAAGCTTATCGCAAAGTTCGCGAGGCGGCGGTCAATGCGCTCACGATCGACAATGACGATGCCGAAGCGCACGTCTATCT
>JALYKJ010000185.1 GCA_030774845.1 Verrucomicrobiota bacterium | reverse complement strand
TCTCAGATCCGCTTTGGTTCAAAGACGCGGTCATCTACGAGTTGCATGTCAAAACATTCCATGACAGCGATGGCGACGGCATTGGCGATTTTCGCGGCCTGATCCAAAAACTCGATTATCTCCGGGAGCTTGGCATCACTGCCGTTTGGTTGTTGCCGTTTTATCCTTCACCATTGCGCGACGACGGCTACGACATCGCCGATTATTTCGATGTTAATCCGAACTACGGAACACTCGACGATTTTTGCGCGTTCCTGGATGCGGCGCACAAGCGCGGACTACGGGTCATCACCGAGTTAGTGATTAATCACACATCGGATCAGAATCCGTGGTTCCAAAAATCGCGGCGCGCGCCGCCCGGTTCGCCCGAGCGCGAATTTTATGTCTGGAGCGATACGCCGGAAAAATATTCCGACGCGCGCATCATCTTTAAAGATTTCGAAACTTCGAATTGGTCGTGGGACCCGCTGGCGAAGGCTTATTACTGGCATCGGTTCTACGCGCACCAGCCCGATTTGAACTTCGACAATCCGGCGGTGCATGAAGCGGTCGAAAAGGTTTGCGACTTCTGGCTCGCCATGGGCGTCGACGGAGTGCGGCTCGATGCCGTCCCCTACCTCTACGAGCGCGAGGGCACGAGCTGCGAAAATTTACCCGAGACGCACACTTACCTGAAAAAATTGCGCGCGCACATCGATCTAAAATTCCCCGGCCGAATGTTGCTCGCGGAAGCGAATCAGTGGCCGGAAGACGCGGTCGCATATTTCGGAAACGGCGACGAATCGCACATGAGTTTTCATTTCCCGCTCATGCCGCGCATGTTCATGGCCCTGCAAATGGAGGATCGGTTCCCGATCATCGACATTCTCGACCAGACGCCGCCGATTCCGGACAACTGCCAGTGGGCGATGTTCCTGCGCAACCACGACGAGCTGACGCTCGAAATGGTCACGGACGAGGAGCGCGATTACATGTGGCGCGTTTACGCCAATGACCCGCACGCGCGCATCAATCTCGGCATTCGCCGGCGGCTCGCGCCGCTGCTGGCCAATAGCCGGCGCAAAATGGAACTTCTCAACACCATGCTCTTCTCCATGCCGGGCACGCCGATCATCTACTACGGCGACGAAATCGGCATGGGCGACAACATTTATCTCGGCGATCGGAACGGCTGCCGCACTCCGATGCAATGGAGTCCCGACCGCAACGCCGGTTTTTCCCTGGCCAATCCGCAACAGCTGCATTTACCCGTCATCATCGACCCCGAGTACCACTACGAAGCGATCAACGCCGAGAATCAGCAGAAAAACTTGTCGTCGCTCCTTTGGTGGATGCGCCGCGTCATCGCCATGCGGAAGAATTTCAAAGCCTTTTCACGTGGCACTCTTGAATTTCTTTTCCCCGACAACGCGAAAGTGCTGGCGTTTCTGCGCCGGCACGAAGACGAAACCGTTCTGGTTGTCGTGAATCTCTCTCGCTTTGCACAAGTGGTGGAGCTCGACCTGGCGCACTTTTCCGGATGCGTTCCAGTCGAAGTGTTTAGTCGCAACGCGTTTCCGAGGATCAAGAAATCCGCCTACGTGCTCACGCTCGGGCCGCATTCGCACTACTGGTTTACTCTTCAGCCGCAAACCGAACGACGGCGATTGGAGAAAAAACGCGTGGTGCCGACGCTCAACGCTCGACCCGAATTGCAATCTTTGCTCGATGATGGCGAGCGAGCGCGCATCGAAGGCGAAGTCCTACCCGAATACATCGCTACTTGTCGCTGGTTCGGCGCCAAGGCTCGCCCACTTCGGCAGATGCGCGTTCTTGAGCGTTCCAGCATTTCTTCCGAACCCAATGCCGCCCAATTTTGGTTCGTCGAAGCAAGCTATCTCGATGGTCCGACTGAAAACTATTCGCTGCCGGTAAAGATTGCTTCCGGCGACAAGGCGCGCGCCATTTTGCAATCCGCGCCGCACGCGGTAATCGCTCATTTCGGCGACGAGCACGATTCGATTCTCTTCGACGCGGTCTGGGACACCGATTTCCGCGAAAAACTTTTCCGGCTCATGCTGGATCGACAACATGCCAGCGGACGAAACGGAAATTTGGTCGGAGCAGTGAGTCCACGGATCGGACCGGTCGCGACTGTTCCGCCTTCAAATGTGCTCCGCGGCGAGCAGAGCAACTCATCCATGCTCTTTGCCGACAAATTTTTCCTCAAGCTTTACCGAAAACTAGAGGACGGCGTGAACCCGGACGTCGAGGTCACGCGTTTTCTGACCGAGCGCGCGCAATTTGATAATGTGCCCGCGTTTGGTGGGGCAATTGAATATCGCCGAGCTAAAACGCAGCCCACCGTCGTTTGTTTGTTGCAGGACGCAATCACGAGTGAAGCCGACGCCTGGACAATGACGCTTGATCACGTCGGCCGTTTTTATGAGCGCGTCCTCGCGCGAAAAGCCGAATTGCAAAATGAGACCGCTCCTGCCGGCGCGCTGGTGGAAAAACTTGTCGGCGGCGTTTATGCCGAGAAAGCGAAACTGCTCGCGCAACGCACCGGCGAATTGCATCTCGCGCTCGCGTCGGTCCCGGACGATCCGCTCTTCGCCCCCGAGCCGTTCAATGCCATGGCCCAGCGTTCGGTTTACCAAAGCATGCGCGCGCTCTTGCGCCGCAATTTCGATTCGTTGGAAAAGAAATTGCGCGACGTGCCCGAAAATCTTCGCGACGAAGCCAAAGAAATTCTCGGGACGGAAAAGGAAATCCTCGCCCGCGAAAAACGTCTGCTCGATCGGAAGACCAACGCCGCCAAAATCCGGATCCACGGCGATTATCATCTCGGCCAGGTCCTCTCCACCGGAAAAGATTTCGTCATTCTCGATTTCGAAGGCGAACCGGCGCGGCCGTTGAGCGAGCGCAAACTCAAGCGCTCCGCACTGCGCGATGTCGCCGGCATGATGCGCTCGTTTCAATACGCTGCCTACAGCGCGCTTTGGCAACCGGCCATGCGCACGGAAGATGTGCCGTTTCTCGAGCGCTGGGCCGATCTCTGGTATCGCCAGATGAGCGGCATCTTTCTCCAAAGTTATTTGCAGACTGCGTCCGGTGCCATCTTCGTCCCCCAAAATTCCGACGACCTGCAAATTCTTCTCGAAGCCTATCTTCTCGACAAAGCCGTCTACGAAATCGGCTACGAGTTAAACAACCGTCCCGACTGGGTCATCATCCCCATCCGCGGCATCAAACACATTCTGAAATCAGCGTAACATATCACCACGGATGAACGCGGATGAAACATCGATAAGAATTCTGTTTCTTTCATCTGTGAAAATCTGTGGCAATCTGTGGCTCTAAATAATTCCCTGGAAAACCTATGAATCAACATCTCGATAAGATCGACAATGAGATCGCGGAGAAACATCTCTTAAAGCATCCGTTTTATCTCGCGTGGACGCGAGGCGAGTTGAGCAAGGAAGCGCTGACCGATTACGCGAAGCAGTACTATCATCATGTCGCGGCGTTTCCGACCTATCTCTCGGCGGTGCATGCGAAGTGCGATGATCAACCGACGCGGAGACAAATCCTTTCCAATCTGATCGATGAAGAAGCCGGCTCGCCGAATCATCCAGAGCTTTGGAAACAGTTCGCTGCGGGTCTCGGCGTCGACGATGTCGATCTTAACAAGACAGAGAAACAGCCGGAGACGAAGAATTTGATCGACACGTTTCGATCCGTCTGCGGCGAAAGATCGACCGCAGAAGGTTTGGCCGCGCTTTACGCTTACGAGAGCCAGATTCCTGCGATCTGTGAATCGAAGATCGACGGATTGAAAAAGCATTATGGTTTCACCGATTCGAAGCATTACGAATATTTCAGCGTCCACATCGAAGCCGACCGCCAACATGCCGCCGCCGAGCGAAAAATGCTTTCCTCGGACATCGACAATCAAAACATCGACAACGTGCGCGCGTCTGTGCGGCGCGTTCTCGACGCACTTTGGGAAATGCTCTCCGGGGTGTGCCGAAGACACGCTATCGCGTGCTAGATTTTTGGAGGGCGTCCGCCATTATTACATCACCTCGGCGTGATGCCTTCGATGAGATCGACGTGGAAACTTTGTTTCACCTTGTTCGTGCCGAAAGTTAATTCCGCATTGTAATCGCCGGCCGGAAGTAATCGTTTCGGATCGTCACCGCCGTACTCGATGCTGACATCTTTCGTCGGGCGCAGGTCCCAATTCAATCGAGTAAAACCGGGCGTGCCGGGCGCTTTAATGGTCGCGACCGGTTGGCCGGTCGATTTCGTGATCGAAATTTTGATTTCGTCACTGGTGAATTCCTTCACCCAAACAGTGAGGAGCGCGCCTTCGGCCGGATTTTGTCCGCGATAAATTCCTTTGCCGTTCGAATCCACAAAGCCCGGCTGCAAATACGCGCCGGTAACAGAGCGCACACTAAATAGATGCGCCGGTTTCGCGGCAATCTCCGGCGTGAATTCGCGGAACGGCGTGCTGTCATCGAGCACCGCGATGCTCCGTCCGTGCGTCGCGATGGCGACATCGGCTGTGCGCGGATGAATTTGAATATCATCGACGCGCACTGGCGGAACGTCGCCGATGCGGACCCAGTGCGTGCCCTGGTCGAACGACGCGAACAATCCGAAGTGCGTTCCAGCGTAAAGTAATTTCGGGTTCACCGGATCTTCGCGAACAACTTCAACCGGATCGTTGGCCGGCAAATCGCCCACCACCGATTGCCACGTCTTGCCCAGGTCGCTCGTTCGCAACATCATCGGACGATCGTCGCCGGTTCGATAGGCATTGGTCGCAACGTAGGCGACGTTTGGATCGACATTCGACGGCTCGATCCGCACGACCCATCGTCCGCGCACCGGTTCCGGCAAATTGTTCGTCAGCTCTGTCCATTTGCCGCCGTCGTTTTCAGTGATCCAGAGACGACCGTCGTCCGTCCCGGCCCAGAGTAATCCCGCACGCTTGGGCGATTCCGCCAGTGAAAACACCACTCCATAGTTTTCCGCGCCACTTCCTACGGCATTCGTTTTGTTTGGATCGTTGTGCGTCAGATCGGGACTGATGACGGAATATTTTTCCATCCGGTCAGTCAGTTTGAAGACGCAATTGCCGCCAAGATAAATCACGCCCGGTTTGTGCTTGCTCATGATCATTGGCGAATTCCAATGGAACCGGTAACGCAGCGCGCCTTCCGACGGCTCTGGACGCAAACGCCGCAGCTCGCCGTTGCGCAAATTGATCCGGTGCACTTCCCCGCCCTGACTCTCGGCGTAAAACGTGTCGTGATCCGTCGGATCGAACAGAACATAAAAACCGTCGCCGCCGGCGAGCGCGGTCCAATCGGAATTACGAATTTGCTCTTTGCTCTGCACGCCGCTCGGCCCAACCCAGTTCTCGTTGTCCTGCAGACCGCCGGCGATGCGGAAGTACGGTTTCGAATCGTCGAGACTGATCCGGTAAAATTCTCCTCCCGGAAACTTGTTCAGATGATCCCAATTTTTCCCGCCGGCGAAACTTTGATAAAGGCCGCCATCAGTCCCAAGTAACAATCGCAGACACACCGCCGGTTTCGGCGGCTTGTCCTTGTCTTCCGGCTTTGGCGGCTTAGGCGCAGGCACAGTGCCCGGCTGAATCGCCAGCGCGTGGCAATCGGGATGAACTTTTTCGGAAAGATCTTCCCGGAAATTTTTGCCGCCGTCATCTGACACGAGCAGTGCGAACTGGAGAAGATAAACGCGCTGGTCGTTTGCCGGATCGATCCGGATCTGGCTGAAATAAAACGGCCGCGGATCGATCGCGCTCGTTCGCGTCCAATGTTCGCCGCTGTCTTCCGATCGAAAAACGCCTCCGCTTTTGCTGCGCAAATCGGTCAGAGTTCCCGAACCGCCTTCGTAACTTTGCACAACTGCCATCACGATCTTCGGGTTGCTTGCGCTCACGGCGAGACCGATGCGCCCGGTTTGCGCGGGCAAGCCACCGCTCAATTTTTTCCAGGTCGCACCGCCGTTTGTGCTTTTGAAAATTCCGCCAACATCTTCGCCGCCGGTTGCGTCGGGTCCGGAAGTGAAACTCCACGGTGTGCGCTGCCGCGCGTAAAGCGCCGCATAGACGGTTTGCGGATTACTCGGGTCGAGAATGACATCGCCGCAGCCAGTGCGCGCATTGTGCGGTGCGGCTGCTTGTAGAACCAACTTCCACGTTTTGCCGCCGTCAGTTGTTTTAAACAAACCGCGTTCGCCACCATCGGCCCACAAATGTCCCATCGCCGCGACGTAAGCGACGTCAGGATTTTTTGGATCAACAACGATACGCGCAATGGTGCGGCTATCTTTCAGACCAATGTTTGTCCAATGTTCGCCGCCGTCGGTCGTGCGATAAACGCCGTTGCCCCAATCGGAAGAATTCCGATCGTTCGCTTCACCAGAACCGACCCAGATCACATCCGAATCGGATGGCGCAATTGCGATCGCGCCGATGGAGAGCACAAGTTGTTTGTCGAAAATCGGATCGAACGAAACACCGCTGTCGCCCGACTTGAATACGCCGCCGTGGCCCAGCGCGACGTAAAAGACAAACGGATTGCGTGGATCAATCGCAATATCGGAGACGCGGCCGCCCATCACCGCGGGACCGATTGAGCGCGTCTTCAGATTCTTGAAAAGCACATCGGTCAATTGCGGCGCACCAGAAGATGGTGCCGGAGTAACCGAAGCCGACAATGGTGGCGTCGTGCTAACCGGCGAAGCGGCCGGCGGCGATTCTTCCTGAGCTACCACCAAACAAGCGGCAGAAATGGAAAGCAGCGAAATGCAAAATGAGACTCGAGCGATCATGGTCGCTCACTTTAATCAAAGCTATCCGGTTGGCGATGCTGGAAATCTAATGATGGAGGGCGTCCGCGCTGTCGGCGCGCTGAAATATTTGGGACACGACGGCGCATGTCGCTCCAGACTTTGCCGCGAATTAATCCTGCGTATTGTCTTGCCAATTATGCAGCAAGTTTTGGCCGGAAAAACCGGAGTTGTTTTCGGTGTCGCGAATAAGCGCAGCATCGCCTGGGCAATCGCGCAAGCCTGGGCGGCCGCGGGCACGCGTCTGATTTTTAATTATCAAGGCGAGCGGCTGAAGGAAAACGTCGAGGAATTAACGGCCGCATTTGGAGAGAAGGCGCCCCTGTTCCCCTGCGACGTTTCGAGCGACGCCGAGATAAAAAGTTTCTTCGAAAAAGTCCGCGGCGAAACCGATCATGTCGATCTTCTGCTGCATTCGATCGCGTTCGCGCCGAAGGAAGCGCTGGAAGGCGATTTCGTGAGCACGACCCGGGAAGCGTTCCGCGTTGCGCACGACATCAGTGCCTATTCGCTGGTCGCACTGGCGCGCGAAGTATCGCCATTGATGACAAACGGCGGCAGCATTGTGGCCATGACCTATTACGGCTCGGAGAAAGTTGTGCCGCACTACAACGTCATGGGGGCGGCCAAGGCGAGCCTGGAGGCATCCACCCGCTACCTCGCTTACGATTTAGGTCCGAGAAAAATCCGCGTGAACTGCATTTCAGCCGGTGCCGTCCAAACGCTGGCAGCGCGCGGAATCAGTGGTTTCTCCCAGATGTTAAAACATTATCAGGAACGCGCACCGTTGAAGCGCAGCTGCGACCCGGCCGAGCTGGGCGCGACCGGCGTTTTTCTGGCGAGCGACGCGGCTGCCGCGATCACCGGTCAGGTAATCTACGTCGATGGTGGTTATCAAATCATGGGGATGTAAAATCATGATCGCGCGAATTTGGCACGGCTGGACGTCATGCGAAAATGCAGAGAAATACGAAAAACTTTTGCGCGAAGAAGTCTTGCTCGAAATCGCACAGCGCAGCATTCCCGGCTACGAAGGCGCCGAATTGTTCGTTCGCGAAGCGGACAACGACGAGATGGAATTTATCACATTGCTGCGTTTCGAAACGCTCGACGCCGTGAAAATTTTTGCAGGCAAAGATTATGAGCAACCGGTGATCCCTCCAGAATGTCGGCGACTGCTCAAACGGCACAGCGAAAAGTCGCGACACTACCGAATCGTCCAACTCAACTGATTCGCAGATGTCATTGGCCGACGAACTGCGGCAGTTGCTGAGCAAAGACGCAATTGCCGACGATCCTGAAACGCTCGCGGCCCACAGCGGCGACAAATGGTTTGCGGCCGAGGCGCCGGAAGTTGTCGTCTTCGCAAGATCGACATCGGACGTCTCGAAACTGCTGAAATTTGCCTCGCAGAAAAAAATCCCGGTGACCGCGCGCGGCGCCGGCTTCGGTTACGTCGGCGGCTGCGTGCCGGCAAAGAAAGGCATCGCGCTTTCGCTGATGCGGATGAATCGGATCAAGGAAATTAACTTTGCCGACGCAATAGCCACCGTTGAGCCGGGCGTGATCACGGCCGATCTGAAAGCGGCCGCCCGCGCGCAAAAGTTATTTTATCCGCCGGATCCGGCAAGCATGAAGGATTGCAGCATCGGCGGAAATATTGCGACCAACGCGGGCGGACCACGCTGTTTGAAGTACGGCGTCACGCGCAATTACGTCACCGGACTCGAAGTCGTGCTCGCGAACGGCGAGGTCTTGCGAACGGGCGGTCGCGTGCACAAAAATAAGACCGGCTTTGATTTGATCGGCCTTTTCGTCGGATCGGAGGGAATGCTCGGCGTTGTGACCGAGATCACGCTGCGATTGCTGCCCCTTCCGCCGGCGCGCGCGACCCTATCTGCTGCCTTTGCCACGATGTCGCAGACAGCCGCAGCGGTGCAGGAAATTTTTGCGAACGGATTTCTGCCGTCATCGCTCGAAATCGCCGACAGCTTTACACTCGAAGCCGCACGAAAAGATTTGGGCAAAGCGATCGTGCCTTCGGGCAATGCGCATCTGCTGATCGACCTCGATGGTCAAGAGGAAAGCGTGCGAAGTGAAGCGGAAGCGATCCGCCAATTGCTCGCCGATAAGAAACCAAACGCCCTGGAAATGGCGACCGGCGAAGAAAATTGCGAGAAACTGTGGGCATTGCGCCGGCAATTCAGCAATTCATTGCGCGCGACCGGCCTGACCAAACTAAATCAGGACGTAGTCGTGCCGCGCAGTCGCATTGTCGATCTTGTCGAGTTTGCGGAGGGGCTGCATCGGAAGTACGGATTTCCGATTGCCTGTTTCGGGCACGCAGGCGACGGCAACATTCATATCAACATCATGGCCGACCGCTTTAACCGGGACGCAGCCGTGCGCGAAAAAGTGCAGCACGCGCTCGACGATTTGTTTGCGCAAGTCCTCGTCTGGGGCGGAGTTATCACTGGCGAGCATGGAATCGGCCTGGCCAAAAAACGCTGGTGGCCGGACGCAACGAGCGAGCCGATGCGCGAGCTTCATCGCAAACTGAAGAATATTCTTGATCCGAATGGGATCTTAAATCCCGGAAAATTCGTGGAGTAAGCATCCTTCACCGGGTGCTCACACCCTCACCTCAATCCTCTCCCTCTGAGAGGGAGAGGAAGACGCGAAGCGGCAGGTGAGGATGAAATTGTCATGTCGAGCGGAGTCGAGACATCTCTGCATATTTCAGAAATAGTAAGAGATTGAATTCGTTCGTCTCCCGACTCTCTCACCGCTACCGTGGCGGCCTGACCGTCCATGTCGCTCGTCCCACTCGCTCCATTCCTCCACTTCGGTCGGAATGACAAAGCATACGCGCAATCGCACGCTTTGATTCGAATTATTTAGGGAAGATCCACGTCGAACCCTTTGTTGCGCTTCGCGCTGCTGGGTCGTATGAAACCGGGAAAGATCACACACACGCTCACCGCTTTGCTCTCAACCGTGACGTCATTTTTTGCTCACGAAGCGGTCACGAAGGCCGAGCCGACAAAGGCGAAGTTGAGCAAAAAGTCCGAGAAAAAATCGGAGGAATCCCGCGTCGGCGTTGAATCGCTGGCATTCGCACCCAGTCATTTGAGAGCGGCCCCGCCTTCACCGGAGCAACCGTACCCTTGGAAACCCCAGATTGTAACGACGGTTTTCTGGATCGGAGAAAAACCGAGCGAAAATAATCCGGTGCCGAACCGCTCAAGTTCGTGGGATAAAGAATGGGCGAAAAGCTACGGCGGCTTTGATGATCCCAATCCCGCGCGCCGGCAGGATTATACGCCGGTGAAATTCACGCCGCGGCAGAATCCATTTTATTGCGCGCTACCCTATAACGACAAAGCCGCGAGCGGACATCGGCCGGAAGCGGCGCAGGTGATCCCCTGGTTCAAGGACGCGTATCAAGGGCCGGGCGTGTCCGTTTGCAAAGATCGCTGGATTGCGATTCGCAAGGGAAACAAAATCGCTTATGCGCAATGGGAAGACGCCGGACCGTTTCGCACCGACCACTGGCAATACGTTTTCGGTAACGAACGGCCGAAGCCAAACCTGAACAAAGGCGCCGGTCTCGATGTTTCTCCGGCGGTGCGCGATTATCTTGGCTTAAACGAAACCGACGTGACCGATTGGCAGTTCGTCGACTTCAAGGAGGTGCCGCGCGGACCGTGGTCAAAACTGGGCGAGAACAACACCTTCGTCATCAATGATCGGAAGACGGGTACGCGCTTGGCTCGAGCAAAGAGCCGCGGCCGTCCTGAAGCTACACCCGCTGCGGAGTAATTAATTCGGCGCAAGATCGACATCAACGATCTGCGGCGGAAGTCGTTGGTTGATTCGCCCGTTGTTCGTTGACTCGCGTGAAGGCAAAGTAACCGCCGATCAAGCAACCGACGACCAGGACGAAGAGAAAAACGAATCCGGCGGTGCGAAATGACCGATAGCGCCGGCCGGCCTGCTTCCAGGTGGCGCGCTTTTGGATCAGCTCTAATTCGAGCAAGCGCGATAAATTATCGGCGTCGATTTCGTTCGGTCTAGGCTCGGCGGGATCAGCCATGACGGAAAATTCTGCAACTCCCGTGCCCGAACCCACATTGGCGAAGCAATTTGTAAAGACCTTCGCCACTGGCACTATCGCTGCTGTTAAACAGGGGTGCACTCCACCTTCTTCCAGAAAGTCCTCATCTGCGCCTTCGCTGGTTTCCTTGCGGCCAGCCTCGTCGAATGGGCGAAAGTCTTCGTTGAAGGGGCTGACGACGCTCTAAACAAAGGCTATAAGCACCGCGCGGTGTTCGATCCTGGGAAGTAGAACAAAAGACCATTGCTGCTGGCGCCCGCGCGCGCATAGTTTGCCGCTAGCGTTGGCACGTACGTGTCAACTTTACGCTGGGAGGCCCCGAGCAGCGAAGAAGGCGAGTGGGTCTAGGGAAGCCGGGCCCCTGGATTAATAGGGGTTGATGTCGAAAGTTACCGGTTACGCAGTCGCATTGACATATCCCGCCTCAGAGTCTCGATTAAATTGTTAATCCAGGCAGCATGAAAATCGGCTTCGCACAGCTCAATCCCACCGTGGGGGATTTGCGGGGTAACTTCGAAAAGATCCTCCAATCTTACGAGCGGCTGGCTGGGGCCGGCGCTGAACTCGTCATCACACCGGAACTCGCCATCACCGGTTATCCGCCGCAGGACCTTGTCTTCAAGTCGCGCTTTGTTCCGGAAACACTCGAGATGGTGGAGGAACTTCATCGCCGTGTCGGCAAAGCGGCGTTGCTGGTCGGCTTTGTCGATCGAAACGAAGGTCGCGGCCGACCTTTTCACAACGCCGCCGCCTTGCTCGTGCGCGGCGAGCCGATTCGCAAAGCCCACAAATCGCTTTTGCCGACTTACGACGTGTTCGATGAAGACCGTTATTTTCAACCCGCGGCCAACGTCGAGCCTTTCGATCTGAATGGGAAGAAAATCGGGGTCACAATTTGCGAGGATATTTGGACTGAACATTATCTCCCCCGCCCGCTTTATGACTGCGAACCGACGCGAAGTTTGATCGAACAAGGGGCCGACGTGATCCTGAACTTGAGCGCGTCACCGTTCACGTTGCATAAACCGGCGATCCGTTATGAAATGGTCGCGACCCTGGCGCGAACTTATCGGCGTCCCATCTTTTATTGCAACGCCGTCGGCGGCAACGACCAGCTCATTTTCGACGGAAACTCCATCGCCGTGAACTCATCCGGCGATTTGATCGCGCAACTTCCCGCCTTCCGCGAACACGAACAGATCGTAGACACGGACGCAACTGCCGCGGTCGAATTCCGCGAAGAACCAACACCCGAGCAACTTTTTGGCGCGCTTTCGTTAGGCCTGCGCGATTATTTGCGAAAATGTAATTTTAAATCGGCCGTGCTCGGCCTCAGCGGCGGAGTTGATTCCGCTGTGGTGGCAGTGATCGCAGTTGAGGCGCTCGGAGCCGAAAACGTGGTCGGCGTCTCGATGCCGAGCCAGTATTCGTCGCGCGGGAGCATCGATGACGCGAAAAAGCTCGCGGAAAATCTCGGGATCAAATTGTTGCACGTCCCGATCGCGGAGACGTTTGCCGTTTTCAAAAGCCAGTTTAAGGAAATCTTTTCCGGACTGCCGGAAAACGAAACCGAAGAAAACATGCAGCCGCGTTTGCGCGCGATGACGTTGATGGCGCTCTCCAACAAATTCGGGCATCTGGTTTTATCGACCGGAAATAAAAGCGAACTCTCGGTCGGTTACTGCACGATTTACGGCGATATGGCCGGCGGTCTTGCCGTCATCAGCGATGTGCCCAAGACAATGATCTACGAGCTGGCGCGCTGGATAAACCGCGAGCGCGAAATTATTCCAAGATCGACGATCGACAAGCCGCCAAGCGCGGAGTTGAAACCGAACCAAAAAGACCAGGACACGTTACCGCCCTACGATGTGCTCGACGAAATCCTGCGCCTTTACGTCGAGGAAAACCTGAGCGCGCGCGACATCATCGGACGCGGGTTCGACGAGAAAACGGTCCGCTGGGTCCAGCGCCGCGTCGACCTCAACGAATATAAGCGCGAGCAAGCCGCGCCCGGATTAAAAGTCACCAGCCGCGCCTTTGGCCTCGGCCGCCGCATGCCGATCGCCCAAAAATACGTCGACTGAATTTCAGATACCGAACCTCAATTGATGTGACTCTATGTATAATAGAAACAACCTTGGCAAACTAAAGAAGATGGACACTCTCGCGCCCGAAGTGATGAAAGCATTTTGGGCATTCGACAAAGCGGCGGTGGCCGAAGGGGCGATTCCCGTAAAATATAAAGAGTTAATCGCGGTCGCCGTCGCCTGCACGACGCAGTGCCCGTACTGCATCGACATCCATGCTGGTAACGCGCGCAAAGCTGGCGCGAGCGAAGCAGAACTCGTCGAGGCTGCGATGGTGGCGGCATCGCTCCGCGCGGGAGGAGCAGTTACACACGCCACTCACGCGCTCTCGGATTGATCGACAAACACCTCATGAGGCGGTGAAGCCATAGGGATGTGAGGGACGCGGTCCGTCGCGTCCGATCAATAACTTGGACGACACATAGGTCATCCCTCCATTTATGAAAGATCCAGCAGCTCGCATTGCCACGGAACGAGCAAACTGCCGGCGCAGGTTTGGTCGGCGGCGATGGCTTCCAAAGTTGCGCGCGGGGCGATGAAGGAAGATTCAATCTGCAAATCTTTTGCGACGTGATCGCGGTTGCGTCGGAGTTGCTCGATTCGTTTTACGACTTCAGCCGTCGCGCGCGTGCCGGACCGACGCGGCCTGACCGGCCAATCTTTTTCCGGCAACTGCAT
>JALYKJ010000184.1 GCA_030774845.1 Verrucomicrobiota bacterium | reverse complement strand
TGCTACACCGCCACCGCCGCCATCACGCGCTCGATCGCGGCTTCGAGGCTTTCCATTTTTACCGGTTTGACCAGATGCTCGGCAAATCCGGCTTCGATACTTTTTTCGATGTCGCCATTCATCCCGAATCCGCTGATCGCGATGCCGGGGATTCCTGAAATGGCGCGGAGATAAGTCATCAGCTCGGTGCCGGTCCCGTCGGGCAGCGCGATGTCGCTGATGAGCAGGTCGAATGAGTTGCGCGCGGCAGCTTCCATCGCGGAGCGGACGTTGTGCGCCGCTGCGACCAAATGCCCACGTCGAACCAGCAATCGTTCGAGCGCCACGCAAGTGTCTTGATGATCGTCGACCAATAAAATTCGTAGTGGCCGGCTTTCAGCTACCGGCGAGGTGAGTTTTGCGATGCGCGGCGGTGGCGGAACAGTTTTCATCGTCAAAATGAAAGTGGAGCCGCGATCGCGTCCTTCGCTGCGCGCGATGAGTGTGCCGCCGTGTGCCTGGGCGAGTGATTTTGAAATCGCCAAACCGAGACCGAGTCCACCGTAGCGCCGCTGAAATGCGCGCTCGCCCTGCTCGAACGGATCGAAAATGCGATTCATGATTTCCGGTTCTATTCCGATTCCGGTGTCGTGCACGGCGATGGCGAGCAACTGCGGCTCCGGGTTAGACGACGAAATTGTGATCTCGCCGTTATCTGCCGTGAACTTGATCGCATTCTTGAGCAGGTTCCAAACAATTTGCTGGTATTTCGCTGCGTCGGCCGAGACATGGTGGGCGCCACTGCGCAAGTTGAGCTGCAGTTTCAGATTTCGCACCTGCGCCTCCGGGCGGCAAATTTCCACGACATTGTTAATGATTTCGTGAGCGTCGAGCGGACCGAATCGTAATTGCAATTTGTCTTTTGCGATTCGCGTGAGGTCCAGGAGATCGTCGATGAGCTGGCTTTCCAACTCGACATTGCGCCGAATCATCGCCAGCGAATTTTTTGATTCAGTTGAGCGCGAACCGTCAGCCTCAAGCGTATCGAGCGCTGCCATCACCGGCGTCAGCGGCGTGCGCAGCTCGTGCGAGAGCATCGCCAGAAAATTGTCTTTGGTCCGGTTCGCAGCCTCAATCGCGTCCTTTTGCTGCTCGATCGCAGCCTGGCCGCGGTTGCGTTCCGCAATCGCGGCTGCGATTGCCATTGCTGTGATCGCCAATGCCGCCGTCCACGACTGCAGCATCACGAGGGATTGGTTCTCCGATTGTAAAATGAACGGCCCAAATCCGTGGAGCGTTCCCCAAATGGCGATGGCGGAAAGAATAAAGATGCCAGTGGCTGTTTCGCGCGGCGTGAATCGAAACGCGGTCCAGATGACGATCGGACCGCAAATAAATGAGATCGGATAATTCCGTGCGGAAATTGGGAACCATCCGCCGAACACGGTTTCCGCCAGCGCGACCAGCAACAGCAAAAGTACGGAAACTTCCAACGCTTGTTTCTGGTTCCACTTTCGTTGCGTGGCAGGCACGCTCCAAAGCAAAAGCAACGGGGCTATAACCAAAACTCCGGAAGTATCGCCGAGCCACCAGGTCAGCCAGATTGGCCAGTAGCTTGACCATTGCGCGAAGCCGCCGGCGGCGAGACTGCTAACACCGCACGTGGAACTGACTGTCGTACTAATGAGCGCCGCGAGCGCGAATTTGAAAACATCCTGCGGACGATCGAAAACTCGATCGCCTCCAGCAAATCTGTTTACGAGCCAGGCGCCACAAAGGGCTTCCAAAGTGTTCCCGCTGGCGATGCCGAGCGACGTAAAAATATTTCCAGCTGTCAAAAGGTTTGCAAAAAATGCGCCGACGAAAACGCCAGGCGACGCGTGATAACCGAGGGCAAGTAATGCGGCGAGCGCGATTCCGGCCGGAGGCCAGACCGGCGAAGCGCTCGCGTTGAGAAACGCCAGCTGCAGCGAGAGTTTGCCGGCGACGAAGTAGATCAGCGCCAAGGCGCCGATCGCCGGCAGCGTGGGAATTTTCCTGGGATTCATTACCCGACCGCCTGTGCGAATCGCTCTACCTGTTACGCCGATCGCCACTTCGGTCAACCGATTTGTGAATAAGTGGGAATAACTTTTGGCGGCACCGCAAGATCGACAATCGTCGACTGTAGCCGTCGCGCCACCGCGCGACGCGGAAATAAACGAGGCAACGTTATCGTCGCGCTTCGCAGAGCGAAGCGGCTACAGAGCTAGTAGCCGTAAACGATTTAGTAATCGCGGCAGTAGGGATATTTCGATTCGTTCCCGAGCTCGGGTGGAAATTCTGAGTAACCAGCGTGAATCCACGGAATATCGCTCGGCAATACTGGCCGGTAACTGTCGTGCCATATCGGAATCGGGAAGGTAAGAATTTCGAGGAGACCGGTGAAATGTCGCGCGGTGGAACGGCCTAGGCCGCGCACAATGCCGTAACTGGCGGCCGCGGCGTTGCCTTCCTCTTTATTTATTCTGCAAACCGTGACCGGCAACTCGCTCGAAGCGAAAAGGAAATTCCCAATGCCCCGGCCGAGTTTGCGCGTCGGTCCGTAATCATTCCCCGGCGGATCCTGAATGTCGGCAAGCGCGCTTGCGGCAAAAGCGATACCAACCAGCGCGACGAATAGATGCTTTTTCATAAGCCGCTCCGACACGTAAACAACTTCTCCGTAACAAAATCAATACTTTATTTTGATTTTGTAAGACCCCCTTGGATCGACAATTCGCTCAGACCGCGGGCGGACCTTGAAAATAAAATAAGATCGAGCGGCTCGCATCGAACAGACCGTGAGCGATGATTGCAGGCCAAAGATTGCGTCCCGAAACCAACACGAGAACGCCGAGCAGAGTGCCGAGCGTGCCGGTGATCAACATGCCGAGTGGATTTTGGTAAGCGTGCGATACCCCGAAGAGGGCTCCTTGGATCATTAAAGCCGCAGTCCACGCGCCGCGACTGCCGCCAAAAAGCATCGCCAATCCTTGCATGAGAAATCCTCGGAACATGAACTCCTCATAAAAACCGGCGCCGATCAGGACATAAACCACCGTGCAAGCGGTAAGAGTCAGATTTCCTTTCAATCCAGCGAAACGACTGAGGTCACGGTGAAACCCGGCCCGCTCCGAGAAATAGATTCCTGCGAACACGATTGCCGCGATCAAAATTCCGATGAGAAATGTTCGCAGCCAGCTTTGTGGGTACTTCAATCCGATGTCAGCGAGTCGTTCGCGTCGAAACCAGATCAGCACGCACGCAAACACGACCTCCAACATTTGGATCGCTAATCCAAACGCGAAGCCGGCCTCCATTGACTTCGGCGTGTAAATCGCCTCGGCCGCCGTTTCTAACCCAAACACGGCCGCAATGAGAACGATAATGTCGATTAAATATCGAAACCGACGCGGTGCAGGAGCGCCTGTGGCCTGTTCGATTTGATTCTCTGCCATGCCGAGAACGTTAACCGCTTGT
>JALYKJ010000183.1 GCA_030774845.1 Verrucomicrobiota bacterium | reverse complement strand
GGGCCCGGGTTACATCTGGACCCCAGGCTACTGGCGATGGTCCGGAAGGGACTACGTTTGGGTGTCTGGCGCTTGGGTCAGGCCGCCCCGTACCACGGATGTTTGGGTCCCAGGACATTGGGTGAGCAGAGGCGCAGGTTGGGTTTGGGTTCCCGGTCACTGGCGATAAACCGCGCGTCGTCTGCAAATCGGATTTGCATCGCGTCGCGGTGAGCACGTTCTTGCGGCGCGATGCGTAATCCGTTGTTCGCGCGAAGAATAATTTGGGCGGTCGTCAGCTTTTGTCTGCTGCTTCTGGCCGCGCTGTCGATCCTCTATTTTCGGCAGCACTCGATGGTTTATCATCCGCGGCCGTACGACGAGAGCTATGCGCATGCGTTTCCAGCGAACGGCGTCGAAATTAATTACACGGTCGCGACCGCGAAATATTGTGCGTATTACATTCCCGCAACTGCACCATTACCGAAACGTCTTTGGATCGCATTTTGCGGGAACGGTTCGCTCGCGCTCGATTGGACGACAATTCTTCGCGAATACCCGGGGAACAACGACGCGTTCCTCCTCATCGATTATCCCGGTTACGGAAAGAACGGCGGCTACGCGACGATTGCGAGCACGCGTGCTTCCGTGGACGCCGCGCTGCAAGCACTGAGCGAGCGATTAAAACTGAACGAAGACCAACTTACACTCTGCGCCATCGGCCATTCGCTAGGAGCAGCGGTCGCGCTCGATTTTTCAACGCATCATCGCGTGCAAAAAGTGGTCCTGATTGCGCCATTCACAACGCTCCGGGAGGAAGCAGCCACGATTTTGGGTGGCTGGGTCGCACGATTGCTGATCGAGAGTTATGATAATCGCGCGAATCTCGCGGAAGTCGTCGCGCGCAACCCGGTCGCGCGGGTCGCAATCTTTCACGGCACACGCGATCAAGTGATTCCAGTCCGAATGGGGCGTGAGCTCGCGCGCGAATTTCCGTTTGTCGAATTCTTCGCGATCGAGGATGCAGATCACGTCAGCGTGCTCAATCACGCGCATGACAAAATCATCAACTGGATGAGTCGCTAATTGCGTGGAACGATCCAAGCTGTGCATCAGATGCTGTGAAACCAAAATGTCAGTTCGAGGATAGCCGGTTCCCGCAAACCGACTGCTTCTTCCAGTCCGGAGCTGGCCGATGGCATGGCTACTGGCCCAACGACGATGACTGGCGGATCCGTCGTTACAACTTGGGTCGCGAATATTTAATCGAGGCCGCACGCGAACGGGCAAAGGAAATGGCCGTGTTCGCCATCATCCTCGTCGCTGCCGCCTGGCCGGTGATTTACATGATCGTCACCGTGGTGCAGTTGCTGCGCAAAGGCCGCCCGCTCGACCGATAGCTGCAAATTAGCGTGGCCCGAGGAATTCGTCGCGGTATTGCGGCGTTGTTTCTGGGGCGAAGCCGTGGCGGGTAATGTTCTCGGTGACGACGCGCGGCACCACAAACTGCAAAAGATAATCGGCCCCGCCTGCTTTGGTGCCGCCGCCGCTCATTTTGAATCCACCAAATGGATGCCGGCCGACGACTGCGCCGGTGCAAGAGCGATTGATGTAAACGTTGCCGGCAACGATTTCCGCTTTCGCGCGCTCGATGTTGGCCGGACTGCGCGAGAAAAATCCTGCGGTCAATGCAAATTCGGTGCCGTTGGCGATCTCGAACGCTTCATCGAGATCGCGCGCCCTGATGACGCTGAGAACCGGACCAAAAATCTCTTCGCACGCAATCCGCGTTTTCGGACTGACATTTGTAAAGATCGTTGGCGGAATGAAAAAGCCTTTCGCTGGGACATCGGCCCGTTGGAACGCGAGTCGCGATTCGTTTTTGCCTATTTCGATGTACTCGAGAATTCGTTTGTGAGCTGTCCCATCGATCACCGGACCGACCGTGATTCCGGGGTCTTCCGGATTTCCAACTCGCAAACTGGCCGCAGCGTTGAGCAGGCGTTCGATCGCGCGCGGGTAAATCTCCTCGAGAATGATCAGCCGCGAGCAGGCCGAACACTTCTGTCCCTGATAACCAAAGGCGGAATAGATGGTATCGACAATCGCTTCGTCGAGATCGGCGTCGGCGTCGATGATCACGGCATTTTTTCCGCCCATCTCACAAATCACGCGCTTGAGCTCACGTTGACCTTCGCGCGTCTTGCCGGCGCTCTCCCAGATCCGCAACCCGACTTCGCGTGACCCGGTGAACGCGATAAGATCGACATCTTTGTGATCGACCAAATGCGCGCCCATCACTGAACCTTTGCCGGGTAAATAATTCAGAACGCCCGGCGGAACGCCGGCTTCCTCGAAAATTTCCATCAACATCGCGCCGATAACGGCTGATTGCTCGGCCGGTTTCATAATGACGGTGTTGCCGGTGACGAGCGCGGCTGTCGTCATACCGCACAAGATTGCCATTGGAAAATTCCATGGCGCAATGATCATTGCCACGCCGCGGGGCCAATAATGCTGGTAACTTTCTTCGCCGAGCACGTGCTGCGTGAGCCGCGGGCGGCCGATCAACCGCATCTGCTGCGCGTAAAAGAGACAGAAATCCATCGCCTCGCGAATATCGCCGTCCGCTTCCGCCCAGGCTTTGCCGACTTCGAAAACCTCCAGCGCGGAAAGCTCGAAACGCCGTCGGTGCATGATATCGGCGGCCCGCTCGAGCAGCCGGCAGCGCGTTTCAAATGAAGTCCTACTCCATTTTTCGAACGCGTCGCGCGCCGCTTTAACCGCGCGTTCTGCTTCCGGAATTCCGGCTTCGGCCACGTGACCTACGACATCATCAGGCGAGGTCGGATTGATCGAAGCGATCGTTTTGCCGGTCCAAACTTTTTCGCCGTTGATGACGAGCGGATATTTTTGACCGAGCTGCGTGCGGACATGCGCGAGCGCTTCTCGCATTCGATCCTGATTTTGTTCGTAAACGAAATTCACAAGTGGCGCGTTTTCATAAGTATCACCGGGCGGCGTGTCGAGGGAAGCGCCGTCACTCATAACATCGACATGACGCGCGCCATTTGGACTCTGCGCGACGAGATCCGCCGGGTCGCGCAACAATTCTGACTCGGAAACGTTCTCGGAGAATTTCGCTCGTAAGAAGCCTTCGTTCGAAGTGTTCTCGAGCAGACGACGAACGAGATACGCCATTCCGGGCAAAAGCTCGCCGACCGGACTGTATTCGCGGACTCGATAACCCATTTCGACCAGAGCGCGTTTCACCGGACCGGCCATGCCGTAAAGCAACTGAAATTCGAAACGGCTGCGATCGATGCCGAGTTGATCGGCCAGCGCCTGCGCGTGCGCGATGCTGCGAACATTGTGCGAGCCGAAGGCGGAGGTGACGATGGATTCGTTCTCGAGCATTATTCGCGTGAGCGATTCAAAGTTCAGATCGCTCTCCGGTTTTTGCAGAAAGACCGGACAAGCCCATCCGTTCTGGCGCGATTTTATTTGCTCGAAATCCCAGTACGCGCCCTTAACCAGCCGAACGGCGAAACGGGTTCCGCGCGTGCGGCCCCAATCGAGCAGATCGCGCAAATCGTCTTCGGCATCGCGCAGATAAGCCTGAATTACAATTCCAACGTGCGGCCAGTCGCGAAATTCAGTTTCGGTGAAGAGCGTTCTGAAAAGTTCAAGCGTCGCGTTTTTGTGCACATAACTTTCCATGTCGAAGTTCACGAACGCGCCGAGCTCCTTCGCGCGCCGGAGAATCGGGCGCAGCTTTGGCGCGAGATGCGCGATCGCGTCGGCCGGATCGGCCGGATTCATCTGCGAATAGAGCGCGGAAATTTTTACGGAAAGGTTAACGACCGGAAATAACTCCGTGTTTTTGCCGAGCGGATCCGTCCAACCTCGGGTTTCCTGTCCGAGATGCTCGAGTAATTCCAAACAGCGCGTGGCGTACTCACCGGCTTCTCGTTCACTCACGACCGCCTCGCCGAGCAGATCGACAGTGAAGCCGATTCCCTGGGCGCGACGTTTGCGGAGCGTTTTCATCACGTCCCGCGGATTGCGTCCGGCGATGAACTGGCGCGCCATGCCGGATACGTTCCAGCGCAGAAGCTGGCCGCTGAACCAGGGAACAATTTTCGCCGACCGAACTAAGGTTCGAATCAACGGCGTGTAGCCGTTGCGCAAGTCCGCGAAATATTCGTCGAGATGCTGTACGATATCGG
>JALYKJ010000182.1 GCA_030774845.1 Verrucomicrobiota bacterium | reverse complement strand
CTGTCATTCCGGTTTGATTTCGGGAAAACCGTCGGCCTTCAATTGCTCATTCAACGCCGGGAGATCGACATCGAGGAGTTTCTGCCACGCCTCTATTGTCGGCTGAATTTTTGCTTGGAGATCTGCCGCGGCGGCCTTGATTGCGGACGTAGGCGCGGCGTCGGCGCCCTGGGTTTCATCGAACAACTGCGTCACAGATTCCAGCACAAAAAACGACGGCGGTGCGCCGGGTCGCGGACGCGACGGTCCAAACTTGTTCAACGTCTGTACGAACTGTTCGAGTTTTTGCGTCACATCGGGCCGTTCCGCAGCGCGCGCCTTCAATTTTGTTAGTTGCTCGGCAATGTCTTCGAATTTTTTGCCAATGGGCGCGAGCTTGAGCCGCAATTGATACAACTGCAATGAGAGATCGAATTGGTCCTGAAGGCCAGCTGCTGAGGTTTTTACCCGTGGATCCATCTGCACGGTCAGCGGTTGAGTGAAAGTTTTTCCGTCGACCGTGAGCACAACCGTATAATTCCCTGGCTGGACCCAGGGCGACGTTGCCGCGGGTGCAGTATTCCGATACGTCGCCGCCATTGGAAACGCCGGCTCCACATCCGGCACTGGCGTATAATGCATGTCCCAAAGGAACCGATGCAGGCCGGCTTTCGCGGAAACTGTTTTCAGGGGGCGAATCCAGTACTCCGGAATCCGCAGCTTTTCCGGATCCGGCCCTTTTGGCACGTCGGTGCTCGAATATTTCCGGACTAATTCGCTTTTGCTGTCTTTAATCTCGATTGTTAGAGAATCTGTCGCATCTTTGGACAACGAATAATCGATCATCGCGCCGTCGGGAGGATTCTCACCGGCCGGCTCATCCGGCGGCAACGGCGTATCGGGATTCAAGCTCGCGCGTATGCGCAACGCGGTCTGCGGTTTGAACAGCCGGTTGTCAATCTTACTTCGATCGAACTCCCGCAGCGGAGTAATGTTGTCGAGAATCCAGAACCCGCGACCGTGCGTCGCCACCACGAGATCATCATCTTTAATAATGAGATCGCGCACCGAAGTTGCCGGCAAATTCGAACGCAGCGATTCCCAATTCGCGCCATCGTCGAGTGAAACGTAAACGCCCTTCTCCGCTCCGGCGAATAGCAAACCTTTCCGCACCGGATCTTCGCGGACCGCATTCACGGTTTGGCCGCCTGGGATACCGTTCACGACTTCCGTCCACGTCTTGCCGTTGTCTTGCGTTTTAATAATATGCGGCCGCAAATCGTCGATGCGCAATGTATTCACCGCGACGTAGGCGGTGTTCGCGTCGAAATGTCCGGCGTCGATCAACGAAATCTTTTCCCACGCGGAGATGCTCGGCGGCGTAGCGTTGCTCCAGGTCTTGCCGGCATCAGCCGTAAGGTGAAGCAATCCGTCATCAGTCCCGCACCAGATTAAACGCGGCTCGATCGGGGATGGCGCCACCGTATAAATCACGCCCCGCCGATGCGCCTGCTTCGTTGCGTCTTCTTTGTATTTTCCAACGCAGCCGGGGAGTTCGTAATTCTCGCGCGATAAATCCGGGCTGATCTTTTCCCAGTGATCGCCGCGATCGCGCGTTTGCCAAAGCGTGTTCCCGCAGAAGAACAGCAAATGCGGATCTTTTGGCGAAAAAACTATCGGCTCGGTCCGCAACGTCCGGAAATTTTCAGTTTGAACCGGCACCGGCAGAATATTTTGCGCTTGTCCAGTACGGCGATCGAATCGCGTCAGTTTGCCGCCGATGACAATGTCCGGATCGACAGGATCAGCGACGACATAACCGTATTCTTCAGCCGCGACTGGTTGCCAATCGCGAAACGTGATCTCGCCCGCATCACCGCGGCTTTTGATTACGACGGACCCGCTTTCCTGTTGCCCGCTGTAAAGCCGGTACGGAAATGTGTTGTCCGCGCTCACGTGATACAACTGCGCGGTCGATTGGTTATACCAGGAGCTCCACGTCTTGCCGCCGTTTACCGTGACGATCGCGCCCTGATCGGAGCCGAGGAAAATGATGTCGGGATAGTTCGGGTTGATCCAAACGTTCTGGTAATCGTCGCCACCGGGTGCACCGCGCCAGCCGTTCCAGGTTTTGCCGCCGTCGGTCGATTTCCAACAAACGACGCTCGCCGAGTAAACAATCAGTGGATCTTTTGGATCGAATTGCACCACTGGCAGATCGCCGCCGCCGATCCCAAGCCCTGGCCGTGGATCGTCGGTCGCGCCTTGCCAAGTTTCACCGCCGTCATCTGAACGATAAAGTTTCGCGATCGTTTTTGTCCGAACCGCCGCAAACAACGTTGACGGTTTGCTCGGCGCGATCGCGATGTTTGCCTGCACGATTCTGGGCGGCAGACCCTTCGTTAATTGGTTCCACGTCTTGCCGGCATCGGTCGATTTAAAGATGCCGCCGCCGTCTCCATTGAAAACGCCGTTTTCCCACGGGGCTTCACGCGATTCCCATAGCGCGGCATAAACAATGTTCGGATCGGCCGGATCGATCTGCACATCGCTCGCGCCGACGTTTTCATTGCGATACAGCACTTTTTCGAAAGTTTTGCCGCCGTCGAGCGAACGATAAACGCCCCGTTCCGCATTCGGTCCATACGGATGACCTGCGACCGCGACGAGAAGTCGGGCCGGGTTTTTCGGATTGACAGCTAATTGCGCGATCTGCTGACCGTCGCGCAATCCCAAATGCGTCCACGTTTTGCCGGCATCGGTTGATTTGTAAACGCCATCGCCGACCGAAAGGTCCGGCCGATGTAATCCTTCGCCGCTTCCGACATAGACCATGTTCGGATTTGAAATCGAAACCGCGATCGCACCAACCGACGCCGTTGGTTGATCGTCAAAAATCGGCTGCCATGTTCGCCCGTAATCGGTTGATTTGAAAACGCCGCCATTGACCGGCGCCATGTAAAAGACATTCGGCTGCGACGGCACGCCACAGATCGCGCGTGTCCGCCCGCCGCGATGCGGTCCGACGTTTCGCCATCTCAACATTGAATCGAAATCACCCGCCTGCGCGCGATCGATTCCAAAACAGACAACAAAGGCAACGGCGATCGCGGCTCGGATTGAGAACATAAAAGGCTCTATCT
>JALYKJ010000181.1 GCA_030774845.1 Verrucomicrobiota bacterium | reverse complement strand
TCAATCCCGTGATCGGCACGCCGACATAAACGAAACGTTTGTCGTCGAGGTTCGGCTCGACGTTGTCCGAATCGTAAAGCAACACGCCGCCTTCTTTGAGAAAGTCGATGTGGTCCTGATAACTGTGCTGATAAAACGCGACCAGAAAATCGGCTTCGTCACCGGCCGACAACACTTCGCCCGTGCCCATGCGGACTTGAAAAATAGACGGTCCGCCCGAGATGGTGGACGGGATCGTCATATAAGTCATGACGTCGTGGTCGCTGCGTCCAGCGAGGCGGGCGAGAAACGCGCCGGCGGTTTGAATTCCGTCCTGCGAATTGCCGGCGAGACGGATGACCGCATCCTGAATATTTTCCGGGCGCAGATCAGCGCGGTCCGGAGCCGGGGCAGCAGCAACAGTTGCACCGTCCGGCTTCTGCACCGCGGTTACGTCAGGATTTGCGGGATCGCCCATGAGTTGATTGTCGATTTTCTGTAGTCAACAACGTAACAAAACAGGCGCTTGGCACAAGCGCCTCTACAACCGCGCGCTCGATCCGAGCAGGAGCAAGAGCATGATCAAGAGGAAGAGGAAGATTACCCGGAGGGGAACCAGGCGTGTTCCTGCCAAAAGGCCTGAAGCAGCGCGTTGTTGCCACGAAAAATGTTGCGCTCTGCTTTTCGAAGATTGGCAACGCTGGTTGGGTAGGCGCCGCGCGGACGCAAACTGCATTTGCCGTCGCCGGTGTATTGCCAAAGGTCCCACCCTCGCCATGGCGAAGTATATCGCGGCTCGCTGTGATAATTGGCGATCCAAAGCCAGCAATTGGAAAAAACAGCGCGATGGGCGGCGGTCGCTCCGCTTCCGTACAACATCTGGCGCAACCGATATTCGCTGGCGTAGATGCCGGGATATTTTCCGGTGCGCTCTTTGATTCGTTCCACGAACGCGACCGCCTGCGATACGCTCATACTCCCGCCGGGGTAATGTCCGTTCTTTTCGAAATCGAGCACAAGCAACACGCCGGCCCGCTTTTTCTCAGGATCATCAGCGGTCCGCAGGGGCCGATGCGATGAGGCGACCGTTGCCAGGAAATGATCGGCCTGCGAAATCGGATTCGTGCCGTCCCCAAAATGATACGCGCCCCACAACAAACCGGCCTGCGACGCAGCCGCCTGCCTTTCAAAATATCGCCAGTCACGTTGCAAACGCGGAAACGTCGCTTCGTGGATCACGCCGACGACGCCTTCGTTTTTCATCGCGACAAAATCGGCGCGAACCAAATCGTAATGCGACATGTTCACGACGCTGTTACTGGCAATCGCGCAAAGCGGAAGAAACGTTAGCGCGAACAGAATTCTAGCGAGCCCGGACTTCATGCGCGGGAAAATAGCGCGCGGATTTCGTTCGGCAACAGCTGCCCGAGGTCAGAGGTCAGAGGTCAGAAGTCAGCAATTAGCCAGCAGGCGGATGCGGTTTGGTTTTCGTCTCGTCTGGATCTGGGGCGCGATCGAGTCCGCGGCGTTTCAACAACGGCTCGATGTAGGGATCGCGGCCGGTGAAATTTTTGAACAGACCGAGCGCATCGGCTGAGCCTCCGCGCGAGAGGAGGGTTTCCCGGAAGTGGTCGCCGTTTTCACGTTTCAATCCGCCGTGTTGCTTGATCCATTCCACGCTGTCGGCGTCGAGCACTTCGCTCCAGAGATAGGAATAGTAACCCGCTGAATATCCGCCGGCGAAGGCGTGCGAAAAATAACAACTGCGATAACGCGGCGGCACCGGCGGAAAATCGACGCCGGCCTTGTGGAGCGCTTCCTTTTCAAACACGATTGCATCCGTCGGAATTTGCGACGGATCGAGCTGATGCCAGGCTTGATCGAGAAGCGAAGCCGCCAGGTACTCGGTCGTCTTGAATCCCTGATTAAATTTCTCGGCGGCTTCCACTTTGTCGAGAAGCGCTTGCGGCATCGGCTCGCCCGTTTTGTAATGTTTCGCGAAATTCTTCAGCACTTCGGGCCAGGTCGCCCACATCTCGTTCACCTGTGATGGATACTCGACAAAATCGCGCGGCACGCTCGTGCCGCTGAAGCGCGGATATTTCACGTTCGAAAACATTCCATGGAGCGCATGACCGAACTCATGAAACGCGGTGCGCACTTCATCGTGGGTGAGCAAGGTCGGTTCGCCCGGCGGGGGTTTTGGAATGTTGAGATGATTCGCCACCACCGGTTTGGTCGCGAACAAATCGCTTTGCTCGACGTAAGCGTTCATCCAGGCGCCGCCGCGTTTTGACGGTCGCGCATAATAATCGCCGAGAAACAGCGCGAGAGGTTTACCGTCGCGATCGTAAACTTCAAACACGCGGACATCGGGTAGATAAACCGGCAAATCGTGGCGTTCCTTGAAGGTGAGCCCGTAAAGTTTTCCGGCGGCGAAGAAAACGCCGTCGAGAATCACGTGGTTCAATTCGTAATAAGGGCGCAGCTCCGATTCGTCGAAGGCGTAGCGCTCCTTGCGAACTTTTTCGGAATAAAAGTCCCAATCCCAGGCCGCGGCTTTGAACCCGCCGTTTTCTTGGTCGACAATCTTTTGCATGTCGGCCGCTTCGCGTTTGGCGTTCGCGACCGCCGGCGGCGCGAGATCGCCGAGAAGTTTGTTCACGGTCGCGATATCTTTGGCGGTCTGATCTTCGAGTTGATAGGCGGCGTGATTTTCGTAGCCGAGAAGTTTGCCGCGCTCGGCCCGGAGCTGGGCGGTGCGAATCACAACCTTGCGGGTGTCGAACTCGCCGCCTTTGCTATTGCGCGCGAGCGACGTCTGCATGATGCGCTCACGTAATTGTCGATTTTGCAACGAGCCGAGCAGCGGCTGCCCGGTGGTGTTCTGCATTTGAATGACAAACTTCCCGTCCTTGTGCTCCGCTTTCGCGGCGTTCGTTACGCTGGCCATTTGGTTATCGGAAAGACCGGCCAGATCTTCCTTGCGATCGACCACGACCGAGGACGCGTTTTTTTCCTTTAGAACATTTTGTTCGAACTGCGTCTGCAACGTCGCCAGCTCGGCATTGATCTTTTTCATCTTCTCCTTGTCGGGATCGGAAAGTTTCGCGCCGGCGCGAACGAAATCCTTGTAGTAACGCTCAAGGAGATAAGCAGATTCGGGATCGAGTCCGAGTTTGTCGCGATTGTCGTAAAGCTGCTGGATCCGCGCGAACAATTTGCCGTTGAGATGGATTGCGTCGCGGTGCGCCGACAACTTTGGCGCCATTTCTTTTTCGATTTTTTGCAACGTCGGATTGGTGTTGCAAGCGTTGAGGTTCGAAAACGTTTGTTCCGCGCGATCGAGCAAACGGCCGGTGCGCTCGAGCGCGACCACGGTGTTGTCGAACGTCGCTTTTTCGGAATTGTTCGCGATCGCGTCCACTTCCTTGAGCTGCTCGCGCATGCCGGCTTCCATCGCCGGGACAAAATGTTCGTCCTTGATCTTGTCGAAGGGCGGATAGTGATACGGCAGCGCGCTTTCTTTGAGCAGCGGGTTATCGGAAGAATTGGCGGCAGACACGGCGGTGATTTGCGCAGCGTTGAGCAATGCGCAAGCGATGATGTAATATCGGATTAACATAGCGGGGCCTAACTTCTCCGTGCGCGAGACACGAAAGGCAATCTTGAAAATCACGACCACTCACACGATGTCGATCTTACGGTTGAGCGCGGTCATGTTGTTTTCAGCGGCCATCTCATTTGCAGCCGAGACGGCTGCCACCACAGCAGACTCAACGCCGGACTTCGATGCGAAGGCGGCGGAACGTTTTGCCAAGCTCGCGCTCGCATGCGTGCACAAGGAATATCCGAACAAGATCGCGCATGTGCTGAACAGCGATGCGGACGTCGCGCCACCGCGAAAACTGACGCCGGCATTTTGCGGCTGTTACGACTGGCACTCATCGGTGCACGGACACTGGCTGCTCGTTCGCTTGATTCGCACATTTCCGGACGCGCTGTTCGCGAGCGCCGCCCGCGATGCGCTCAAACAAAGTCTGACGGCTGAGAACCTGAAAGAGGAAGCGGCCTATATTCGTGGCGCAGGCCGTTCGAGTTTTGAGCGGCCGTACGGATTGTCCTGGTTACTCCAACTTTGTGCCGAGCTGCGCGAATGGGACGATCCGCAAGCGCGCGAATGGTCGGCGAACCTGAAGCCACTCGAAGACGTGGCGGTGGAACGGCTGACGAACTGGTTGCCGAAGCTTTCCAATCCAGTGCGGATCGGCGAACACGATCAAACCGCGTTCGGCCTTGGATTGATGTTCGATTACGCGCGCACGGCGAAGAATGAAGGTTTTACAAAACTGGTCCGCGACTCGGCCAAGAAGTTTTTTCTGGCGGACAAGAATTGCCCGCTCAATTACGAACCTTCCGGCGAAGATTTCCTTTCGCCCTGTCTCGGCGAAGCGGACGTGATGCGGCGCGTCCTTCCCCAAAAAGAATTCGCGGGTTGGTTAAGAGAATTCATGCCCCAGATTCCAGTGAGCGAAGAAGTCGAGTGGTTGCGGGTCGCGATTTCACCGGACCGGAGCGATCCGAAGCTCGCGCATCTCGACGGATTGAATTTGAGCCGGGCATGGATGTTGGAAGGAATTCTTTCGGCGCTGCCCGACGACGATCACCGCCGACCAGCACTGCAAGCGGCAGCGGATGCGCATCGTCGCGCCGGACTAGCCGCGGTGACCGGCGAACATTATGAAGGCGGACATTGGCTCGGCAGTTTCGCGGTTTATCTAACAACGCAACGCGGGTCCGAGCCGGACAGGCACTAAACTGCAACGTCCAGTATCGAGGTCTCGACCGTTCCATCCTCTCCCGAGCAAGCGATTTGGTCAGGACGTGTGCAGGGGGTGTCGCCTGCGCCTTGAAAATTTGTGTGCTTAGAAAATCGAGCGCACGCCGCCGCCGTCGACGCGCAACGCTGCGCCGTTGGTTGCTGATGAGAGCGGGCTGGCGACAAATGTCACGAGCGCAGCAACTTCATCGGTGGTGGCGAAGCGCTGCAAGAGCGAGGTGGCCCGCGCGGTGTGGAAGAATTCCTTCTCGATCTCTGCAGGCGTGACGTTTTTTGTTTTTGCCATGTCGATGAGGAATTTCTCAACGCCTTCCGAACGAGTGGGGCCGGCCAGTACTGAATTGACTGTGACGGCCGTCCCCGCTGTCGTCTCTGCCAATCCGCGCGCGAGCGCCACCTGCATCGTCTTCGTGACTCCGTAATGGATCATCTCCACCGGAATGTTCATGGCGGACTCGCTCGAAATGAAAATGACGCGACCCCAATTTGCCGCTTTCATCCGCGGCAGGTAATGGCGCGACAGGCGCACGCCGCTCATAAAGTTTGCCTCGATAATCGCGCGCCAATCGTCGTCGGTGATTTGTTCGAATGGCTTTGGCTCGTAAACACCGAGGTTGTTAACTAAAATATCGATCGACGGAAATCGTCGAGCAGCCTCGCTCGCCGCCTCGGCACTCGCGAGATCCGCCGCGAACGATTCCAGCCTGGCGTTCGGATGCGACTCGCGAATGGACGCGATGCTTTCCGACACGTGCTCTTCCGTGCGACCGTTAACGATAACGCGCGTGCCTTCGGCAGCGAGCGATCTGGCAATGGCGAAACCAATTCCGGCGGTGGAGCCGGTAACCAAAGCGATTTTATTTTCGAACTTCAAGTTCATGGGCGTTTCCGGTTGTCTGTTCTGTTCTGCTGAGGCAACCTACTTGGGCGGAGCGGGCCGCGGGGGTTTCGGGCCAAATGCTCGAGCGGTGTCGCGCTGGGGCCGAGTGGTCCGGGATAGAGCGCGCTGGCGCGCCAACTCGGTTGCTCCCTGTTCCTTGTAATTCGCGCTCGTGAGCGACGCGAGGAAAGCAACGAGATCGTCGATATCATTCTCCGTCAGCGCAAGCGGCTGGATGTCTTCGTCGAGATATGGATTCTGCAAGCCGGCGCCTTTGTTGTAGTGGTCGATCACATCCCAAAGCGTTTCCTGCGAGCCGTCGTGAAAGTACGGCGCGGTCACAAG
>JALYKJ010000180.1 GCA_030774845.1 Verrucomicrobiota bacterium | reverse complement strand
TTCGATCGCATCGCGCCCGTGCACAAGCGCTATGTCGAGCAGCGCACCGGCTCGGACATTGAGATGTGGACGTATGCGCATCGACTCCCGCGAATTGTGGTCGGCAAGACGCTTCGAGTGATCGCTGCCAACCGGGCGATGATTTATTGGAGAGCGAGCGACGGCTGCACGGGCGATATAACTGCAAGCAAAACTGCGCTCGGACTTTGGTTTGCCGACCTGCCGACAGCCAGGTTGCCAGTACGTGCTGAGATCGAGTTCACACTGCTCAGTGGAGAAAAACAGGACGGCGAACACCATCGCGTCGCCATCATCGAACCGACATCAACTGGACAAACCAACGCATGAAAACCTGGCGCGGGAAATATTGGAAGTGCGCGTAGCTTGCCTGAGCGGTGAAGTGGGTGCGAGCAATGCAAGAGCGTTATCATCAACTAGAGGCCGGTGAGAATGGTGTCGTATCGAGTATTCGCATTCACGAGCCGAAGTCGACCTAATGAAAATCAGTTTGTACGAAACATTCGCGCGACTATGCTCCTACATGAAACCGTAACGATGGCGGTCACGCACTAAATCCGCGAGCGCCGGCATTATGAAATTATTTCTCAACCGGCGATCGCGCTCACTGGTCATCTTGGTGGAATTCTTAGCGGAGTTGAAACGCCTTAAGTAATAGCGGTAGAGTCGATCTCGAATCGGGGATCGTCCGAGCGCCGCCACATTTCCAAATGGAAATGTGCATGACAGCCTGTCATCGTGGCGCGGCGCGAAGATGATGTCGATAAGACCCGAAGGCCCCGGCGCAAAGGTATCCCCGCGGCGACGTGACTTGATCTTACTGCCCGCAGCATGGGTCGTACTCGGGGCAACGATTGTTTTCCTGGCGAAACAGAATTTGTCCGTTCCCGGACTTTATTATGACGAAGCGGTCTTCGCCGGACTGGCGAAGGATTTCATCACCGGCCAGGTCCACGGTCAACACATGCCCGACCATCAAGTGATCTCCCTTGCGGGCCGGCCTTTTCCTCTTTTTATCCAGACTTATCTCGGCGCGTTAAAAAGTTGGATGCTGATGCCCGCGTTAAGTAGTTTCGGCCCGAGCGTCGTCGTGCTGCGAGCAACCAATCTATTCTGGCAACTGGTCGCTTTGCTCTTCCTGATGTTAGGAATACGGCGCTGGCTCGGCATGGGCACGGCCGTGATTGCGGGAGTGTTGCTGGCTTTTGATCCAACATACTTTTTTCTTTCAGTGCTGGATTGGGGCGTCGCCGTTCCCAGTTTCGTTTGCCGCTGCGCGTGTTTTTACTTTGCGATTCGCTGGAATCAACTGCGCAAACTCAGGGATGCGTTCTTTGTCGGTCTGTTTGCCGGACTGGGATTTTTTAACAAGGCGGATTTCGCCGTGTTCCTAATCACTGTGAGTTTAGCCGCAGTCTTTTGTTACTGGCGGCAGCTTGTCGCCGCGATTCGGCAACATTCGTCCGCCGTAGCAGTCGCTTGTCTCGGTTTCGCTCTCGGCGCCGGACCGATGCTAATCAGAATTCCGCGAATGTTAACTCTCACCATTTCTGGTCCGCATCCAAACGCTCCGGGCGAGATGACCACAAAACTCAAAACGATGTTATCGATGTACGACGGCTCGCATTTCTATCGACTGATGAATGTCGGAGGCCTGTTCGAGCGGATGTATGAAGGATCCAGCGGCCCAAAGGCCGCGATCGGTATCGCGGTCATTGTCGCCTGTGTCGCCTTCTGTGTTCTTGTCTACCGCAGAAAAATTGCGAGAGCGCGTGCGGTTACATTTTTGATTGTCACAGCGTTACTCGTCACTCTTGGCGTGTTCCTGCTGCCCGATGCGGTCCGGATCCACCACGCGGTCCTAGTCTATCCGTTGCCACACTTAATCATAGCCGCCGTGATCGTGGTGTTGTGGCAAATCAAAACCCAGTCGCGAAACGTTCGATATGTAATTCGCGCTGTGATCGTCCTCGCGGTAATCGAGTTGTTATGGAGCGAATTGCACGGAGTGGTTTATACCCACCGATCGATCCGGCAAACCGGCGGTCGCGGACGGTGGAGTGAATCTTTCGATAAGTTCTGTCGCGAAAATCGAAATCGCTCAGATTTAACAATCGTTAGTTTGGATTGGGGATTTAACGAACAGCTAATGTTTCTGACCGACGGGCCGCAACTGTCGGAGCCTTTTTGGGAGTTCAACCAGACGCTTCCGCCACTGCCGGCGAATCCGAACTACATTTATCTCGCCCACCCGGCTGAATACAGCGTGCTTAAGTACGACGTCGCTTATTTAAACCAGCTTCAAAAGAGCGGCGGAAATGCCGAGATCACGCCGTATTTCGATCGGCAAAACGAAGTCGCCTTCTACACAATCCGTTTTCGCCCGCAATAACTGCGACTCGGTCGAGAATTGTTCGCCACGGCGAATCCGTCCTTTGGCGGATCGATCTTGCCAATAATCAGCGCTTGGATGCCGCGGCGTTCGTAACCGCGGCAACTTTCCACGCGGCGCGAAATTGTTGATCGATTTGGTCGGCCTCGTATTTGCGTCCCTGCGCGTTCAAGCAATCACGCAACCCGGCCAGCGCGCGGCCATTGCGCGGGTTCCGGTCCAGATCGGCCCGAAAAACTTTTTCAGCTTCGGGCAATTGCTTCGCTTCCAGCAAAACGCGACCGAGAATCGGCCGAACGGGCGGATACCACGGCGGCGGCTCGCTGTAATTTAGCGCGTCCTCGGCTGCGACGGCTTGCGTGAAGGAGTCGATCGTCGCCTTGTCATCATGCCGGCTGTGCGCGATCGCGCCAATCAGCAGATG
>JALYKJ010000179.1 GCA_030774845.1 Verrucomicrobiota bacterium | reverse complement strand
GAGCGCACGCGCCTCGCGTGCCGTTTCCGGCGCCTCGCCGGAAACTTCTGGAAAACCACGCATCATTCACGTCGCGGGAACAAACGGCAAAGGGTCCGTCTGCGCCATGATCGATTCGATCTGTCGGGCAGGGAAATATCGCACCGGCCTCTTCATCTCCCCTCACCTCGTCACTTTTCGTGAGCGGATCCGCGTGAACGGCGACATGATTTCTGAACATGAAGTCGCATCCGGGCTAACGCGCATTCGCATGCTCGTCGCAGATTGGGAGCCGCATCCAACCTTCTTTGAAATTACGACCGCGCTTGCGCTGAAACATTTCGCCGATGCTAACATCGACATCGTGATTCTTGAAACGGGTTTGGGCGGACGACTCGATGCGACCAATGCTGTTCAATCGAATGTTGCCGTCATCACGCCCATCGCTCTCGATCACGAGAAATGGCTCGGCGATTCCCTGGAGAAGATCGCGGGCGAGAAAGCTGGAATCATCAAGCCGCGCACGACGGTTGTTTCTGCGCCACAATTGAATGCGGCCGAAAAGGTAATTCGCGCCCGCGCCGCCGAATGCGAAGCGCGTTTGCAGTTTGTCGATGAAACCTACGATAAATCGCCAATCGCGTTGCGCGGCGAACATCAAAAGCTCAACGCCGCAATCGCAATCGCAGCCATTCGCGCCGCGAAGATCGATCCGCCTTCGCCCGACGCCAGTCCGGCTCGGACCTCCGGCGCGACAGGCATCGGCGATGCCACGATTACTCGTGGACTCGCCACAGTCGAGTGGCCAGGACGTTTCCAATGCTGGGACAAAAGCACGGTCATTGACGGCGCACACAATCCGGCCTCCGCGCGCATTCTCGCCCAAACTTGGCGAGAAATTTTCGACCACGAACGTGCAACTCTGATTCTCGCGATCCTTTCGGACAAAGATTTGCGTGGGATCTGCGAGGCTCTCGGGCCGATCGCCGATTCCGTTTTGCTTCCAAAAATTCGAAGTGAGCGCGCCGTTGAGCCAACCGAGCTCTCAAAGATACTTGTCGATCTTGGCTGCAAGTCGGAAATTTTCTCGAGTTTTGCCGATGCATTCGGCAAAGCTCGCGAACAAAGAGATCCCATTCTCATCACCGGCTCATTGCATTTTGCCGGTGAAGCGCTGGCGCATCTGCGCGGCGAACCCGCCGCGTTCGAAGAATGCGCGCAGTAACTGAACAGTCCACCACGAAGGACACGAAGCTCACAAAGAGCTGAACTGAAATCCTACTTTGTGCTCTTCGCGGTTAATTAGTCCGTTTCAATTCGCGGAAACAACGGCACTGGTTTCCCGACGACATGCCCATCCGGTAATTCGCCCCATTTCACGTCCTCCAGACGGAACCGCTCTTCTTTTCCGCTCAACTCCATCTTCCAATTCAGTTGATCGAAGATTCCATGCGCCGCTTTCGGCAACACCGGCGAAATCAAAAGAGCGATAATGCGCAAACGCTCAGAAACGTCATATAAAATTTCAGCTACGCGCTGTGTTTCCTTCTGTTTAAAGATCTTCCACGGCGTGGTTTCATCGATGAACCGATTGGCATCGTACGCAACTTTCATCACTGTATTCATCGTTCCACTCATCCAAACATCCTCGGCGAGGTCGCAATATGCTTTTACAAAAAGGCTTAAATCCTTGCTTTCTGACCTGCTGCTGCGCGTCAATCCACTCTCACAATAACGCGAAGCCATATTGAGCGTGCGATTCAAAAGATTACCTACAGAATTGGCCAAGTCGCTATTATACGACTCGATAATTCGATACTCGAGAAAATCGGCATCGTGACCAATTACGATGTCGCTCATCAGATAATAGCGGATCGCTTCGGCGCCGTATTTGTCGGCGAGAACGAACGGATCGATGACGTTGCCGGCGCTCTTGCTCATCTTAGCGCCACCGAGATTCCACCAACCGTGGACGAGCAATTGCGGCATCACGTCATCGGAAAATCCGACCGCGTGGAGCATGATCAACCAATAAATTCCGTGCGCCGGAATGAGAATGTCTTTGCCAATGATTTGGAGCGTGTCCTTTGACCAGCGATCGCGGAATTCCTGCGGCTGTTTTACGTAATTGTCGATCTTCGGATCGTAGCCGGCGAAGCTGATGTAGTTTGTGAGCGCGTCGAACCAGACATAGGTGACGAAATCCTTGTCGAACGGCAGTTCGATTCCCCAATCAAGCCGCGATTTTGGACGCGAGATGCACAGGTCGCCGGACAGCTTTCCAACTGCATTGACAAGTTCCGTCTGACGAAAATCGGGGATGACTGCGTCCTTTCGTTTCTTCAAATAATCGACGAGCCACTTTTTATGATCGCTGAGCTTAAAATAATAATTTTCCTCTTCCCGAAACTCGACCTGTCCCCATTCCGGACCAAACTCGCCATCGGTCCCGCGTTCCTTGTCGGTAAGAAATTGTTCCTGGCGAATTGAGTAGTAACCGGCCTGTTTGTCCTTGTAGATCTGTTTCTCGTCAAAAAGTCGCTGCAGCATTCCCTGCACGACTTTCTTGTGGCGCGGATCGATCGTCTCGGCCCAAGCGTCGTATTTCACATCGAGCTTCTTCCAAAGGTCGACAAACTTTTGGGTGACGCCTTTGACGAATTCCGATGGTGGAACGCCAGCTTTGGCCGCCGATTGCTGGACTTTCTGGCCGTGCTGATCGACCCCGGTCAGGTAAAAAACTTTTTCGCCTTTGAGCCGTTGATAGCGCGCGATGACATCGGCCAGCACCTTTTCGTAAGCGTGGCCGACGTGCGGTGGCGAATTCGTATAATCGATCGCCGTCGTGATGTAGAACGTCTTCGGCATCGCGCGACAAACTGGCGGACGAACAGTTGCAGAGCAAGCGCGCGGCTTACCCTTTCCTGTGCCTAGACCCGGGTAGATGGAGATCTGGCTATAGTTTCACGGCGTTTTGCCTTTTACCGCGAGGAGGAAGGCACCAGTTACCTGACCGTTAGATGTTTCGAACTCGACCTGATATATTTTGCCATCGCCGGCTTTCATGTCGACCATCGTAGAGGATTTGCCGCTGGTGGCCTGCTTGGCTTCATGAATTTTGATCGGTGTAAGCGTAAGATCCTTTCCCTTTACAGATAGGTGAAATTTCTTGTCACTCGAACTCGCGATCTGGCTGTCGAGGTAGCCTTTCACGCCCACCGGCATGGTCGTTTTTGTCGTGGTGGTCGTTTGCCTAGATTGTCCGCTTGAAGTTGCTGCCGGCGGCTGACTCTGAGTCATTCCGCCGCCATATCCGCCCATTTGGGCGAACGCGACATGGCTGCCCAACGACATCACGACTGCTACGACAAGAATTCGGGTGTTCATATTTTGTTACGGTTCGAATTGCAATACAGTCGCGGACGAAGCTTCTAAGAGCAAGCGCCTGGCTATCTCAACGCCTC
>JALYKJ010000178.1 GCA_030774845.1 Verrucomicrobiota bacterium | reverse complement strand
CATTGTGCGTTTCTTGCTTCCAAGTAAACTGTGGCTGGATTACTCCCCCGCGTTGAGAGATCGTTCCGCGGGCAGAAGTATTCACGACCTCAAGGACTAACGTATTCTCCTCCCGAGCGAGATGTCCAACGTTATAAATGTCGGCGTTTAACGAAATAAGATATGTTGCTGGACCAAGGAGATTTCCCGGAATGTGACAACAGGCTGTATAATGGCCCGGACCCCGCGTGGAACGAAATTCCGGGTCATCGGCATCGTGACTGTCGAACACATAGCCACCGGCGGTCGTTCTGATAAAAAATCCCACCCGCAGGTTCCACAAGGGTTTGGTGATCTCATATTCGATTTCCACAGAAAACGGCTTTGTGTTTTCCACTGTTGACGAAACGGTTCCATAACTGTTACGCACACGAGCGGAATAAAGCTTTAACTCGGTTACGCCGCGATTCGACGTTCCTTCAGGCCAGATAACTTCGCCGCGCTGCGCGTCAGTTCTCATATAGTCAGCTATTACGTTTGACGATGGGCCAGCGCTTCGAATTACGCCATGATCGATCCAAATAGTTCTTGTGCATAGCTGGGCCACAGCACCCAGGCCATGACTAACAAAAAGCGCAGTGCGGCCTTCAGTCCGTGTGACCTGCTCCATCTTGCCAAAGCATTTTTGTTGGAAGTCAGCGTCGCCGACGGCGAGGACTTCATCGATAAGGAGAATTTCGGGATCGAGATGAGCTGCGACGGCGAAGGCCAGGCGAACGTACATTCCGCTGGAGTAACGCTTCACCGGCGTATCGAGGAACTTCTCGATTTCGGCGAAGGCAACAATTTCATCGAACTTTCGCCGGATTTCGGCGCGAGTCATCCCCAGAATCGCGCCGTTCATAAAAATGTTTTCCCGTCCGGTTAGCTCAGGATGAAAGCCCGTGCCTACTTCCAGAAGCGCGCCTACCCGGCCATAAATACTCGCTGTTCCAGAGGTCGGCTCGGTGATGCGATTTAAGATTTTCAGCAAGGTGCTCTTGCCCGCGCCATTGTGGCCAATGATGCCAACGACTTCGCCTTCCTTTACTTCGAACGAGACATCCTTGAGCGCCCAAAACGTCTCCGACGTAGATTTCCCGGTGCGCCTCAAACGCGCTACCAATCGTCGTGGCAAATTAATCAAGTCATCGTGCAAGGTCCTATAACCTGGCAATCCGCCGCGCCCATGCGCGATCTTAAAGGACTTGCTAAGATTCTCGACCGAAATGGCGATGTTCGGCATTTTTCGAACCAAGGGGAAACTAAATGATGTCGGCAAAGTGGCGCTCCATGCGGCGAAAGAAGAAGGCGCCGCTGACCAAAGCAAACACAGACATCGCGACTGTGACCCAAAAGATGGCTGGGTTCAGCGCGCTGCGGCCGAGCACCGACCAGCGAAAGCCCTCGACCAGCCCGACGACTGGATTAAGTGCGAACAATGCCTGCCATCGCGGCGACACCATGCTCGTTGGATAGACCACCGGACTGGCGTACATCCAAATCTGGAGAAAGAAAGGCAAAGCGTGGTTCAAATCGCGATACTTCACGCTCAGTGCAGAAAACCAGAGCGAAACACCAGTCGCAGTCATGGCGGTGAGGAACAGAAAGACAGGGATCGCGGCCAGGCGAAGTGTCGGCGCCACACGGTAAACCGCCATGAAAACGAAAAGCATGATCAACATCACCGCGAAATCGACCAGTACGGAAAAAGTGTGCGACAGCGGAATCAACATTCGCGGAAAGTAAACTTTTGAAACGAGCTGGGCGTTGTTGACCAAACTGTTGTTGCTGCGTTGGGCCGTTTCTGAGAAATAACGCCAAGCGGTCCAGCCGCAAAAAACAAACAAGAGATACGGCACGCCGTCACTGGAAAGTTTAGCTATTCGGCCAAAAACCACGGCCAAAGTCATCGCTGCAATCAGCGGCTGGAGAGCGACCCAGCCGATGCCGAGCGCAGTCTGTTTGTAAATCACTTTGATATTGCGCTCGACCAGAATCCAAAGGAGATCCCGATAACTCCAAAGCTCGCGAAGGTTTAACGCGGCCCAACCTTTCGTCGGCCGGATCCGAAGTGTTGGCACTAGATGTCGCCGTGGCGTAACAGCGGAAATCGATTCCGATTCCGCGTATGCGACGGCGGACGAAGATTCTGGGCTCACGAGGGCCAATATCGAGAAACTGCTCATTCAACGCAAGTGAGGCGCGCTAGAGCTCAAAATCCCATTTGCTTGCGCTTTGCGATGCGGGTTCTAGTTTGGCGCGGTGAAAAAAATCGAGGCGATCATCAAGCCGTTCAAGACTGAAGCGGTGAAGGACGCGCTCGCCGCGGTCGGCATCGAAGGAATGACGCTTAGTGAAGTCAGAGGTTTCGGCCGGCAAAAAGGTCATAGCGAAATTTATCGCGGAAGCGAGTACACGGTTGATTTTTTACCGAAAGTGAAATTTGAAATAGTCGTGGATGATGATCGCGCTCAGCGCGTAGTCGAGGCGATCCTTCAGTCCGCCAAAACCGGAAAAATTGGTGACGGCAAAGTTTTTGTCACGGAAGTGGAGGAAGCAATTCGCATCCGGACTGACGAACGCGGAGGAGAAGCAGTTTCATGAAGGAGAGCAGGAAAAAACGCTCAACGCCGAACATCGAACACCGAACGTTGAATAAAGAATCAATCCAAAAGGCGCCAAGGGTCGAACGAAACACTAATGGCTTTCGCGTGAACGAGTCTCGAAGCCAAGAGTACGGCAATCCCCGCCAGTATGACCTTGAGGACAGGCTGCTGGAATTCGCAGCGAAGATTGTTCGGTTGGTAGAAATTCTGCCCAATACGAAGGCTGGAAATCATGTTGCGGGGCAACTTCTGCGTTGCGGGACGTCACCGCTTTCCAATCATGGCGAAGTCGAGGCAGCCGAATCGCGGAAGGATTTTCTTCACAAACTGCGCATCTGTCTTAAAGAATTGCGCGAGACTAAGCGATGGTTGCGGCTGGTCGGTCGATTGAATTTAATCGACATCTCTGATCTGGGCGTTTGCCTTAATGAGGCTGAAGAATTAATCAGGATCTTCGTTGCCAGCGTTCGGACGGCGGAAAACAATACGAAATGATTCCGGACCTTTCTGACTTTGATATTGGGCGTTCGACGTTGAGCGTTCGCTGTTTGCTTCCACTCAAATGAACGATTTCTTATTGTCGATCTTGCTTGGTATCGTCGAAGGACTGACGGAATTTTTGCCGGTGAGCTCGACCGGTCATCTCCGCATCGTCGAAGCGCTGTTCAAACTCAATCTGGGCGACAGCTTTTGGAAGATGTACACGATTGTGATTCAACTCGGCGCGATCCTGGCGCTGCCGGTCTATTTTTGGAAACGGATCCTCGAGTTTCTCAGCACCTTCCCGAAGGGCGAGCGGGGCGATCGCAATTTTCTGACGCATCCGCTCAGCCTGACGGTCATCGCATTTATCGTGACCGCGCTGCCATCATGGGCGTTGACGAAAGTGATCGGCAAAAATCTCGAAAGCCTATGGGTGATTAGCATTGCGTTGCTAGTCGGGGGAATCGTGATGTGGATTGTCGATGCAACTTTTACGCGAGTGCGCGTGACGCACATGGAAGAGATGAGCTTGCCCCAAGCAATTTGGATCGGCGCGTGCCAAATTCTTTCGGCAGTTTTTCCTGGAACGTCGCGCTCGATGTCCACCATCGCTGCAGGACAGATCGCGGGAATGTCGCGCCCAGCCGCGCTCGAGTTCTCGTTTTTTCTTTCGATGCCGACGATGGTTGTAGCAACCTGCTACGATTTGTTCAAAACACTCAAACCGAACCGCAACACAATCGGAGAAGGGAACATTGCGCCGCTGGCAGTCGATTCACACCAATGGATCGTACTCGTGATTGGGTTTGTCGTTTCATTTATCGTCGCGCTCGTCGTGGTCGCGTGGTTCATGCGCTGGGTGCGGACGAAGGGTTTTGCCCCATTCGCGATTTACCGAATCGTTTTGGCAATCGTTTTGATCATTCTGTTGATGCGCGGTTCGATTTGATCTTGGGAACCGATGGATACCACGGAAGCAATTCTGCCCGACCTGCAAAGCTGCCTGTTGTGCGAAGATGTCCGTTGCGAATTCAACGGTATGAATACGCTGGTCGGCGTGCTCAACGTCATTGCCGTGCCGTCTTTGCCGATCAATTATTTGCGGTTGTGCATTTGGACGCGCTGGTGCAGTGGCGCTGGCAAATTCAAGCAACGGTCGCGCATCGTTGGGGTGGACGAGCAAAATGTGCTCGCCCAGGCGGAAGTTGAATTTGAGCTCAAGGAAATGGAAGGCCACGCCACGAATGTTCATTACTTCGGCGGCGTCCAGTTCCAACAATTCGGCCTGCACCACGTGGAGATCTATTTGCAGGACGAATTGCGGTTGCGTTTTCCGCTGCCGGTAGTGCGAGTTCAGCGGAAATAGCGCGGCGCGACTTTTTCACCGCGGCTTGTGAATAACTGCTTGCCACCCGAGCGCGCTTTGTTTATCACAAACACGTTCATGGT
>JALYKJ010000177.1 GCA_030774845.1 Verrucomicrobiota bacterium | reverse complement strand
ATACATCACCGCGATCATGAAATGCGAGATGAGTGCCCATGCTAAAATGAGCAGAAGCAAAACGACTGCCCAGAGAGCGATCACGCAGATCAGGTAAACGTCGTGCATATGCAGGAACGTCACACCTCGGACGATGGGCAACATAAAGGGCAACGAAGCCGCTCCGAGGATGATTAGAATAATGAAACCGACCAGTAACCCGAAAAGGAAATAGCTATTGCCCTGCTTTCGAAATTCGCGCCACGGTTCTACGATCGCACCGCGATTCTTCACGACGCAATCTATAAACATGAAACTCCCTCGTGCTCTCAGCCATGCAAAGACGATGACAAGGCCGAGCACCAAGCAGATAAGCACAATCAAGCCGGACAAGACAATCCAGTGCGGAATTTGGTTGATTGTATTGTTGATGTCTTGGAGCAGAGGAACATCCTGCCAATTGGAGGGGTTATGTTTGTAGTTGGAACCGCCGCCGAAGCCGAAGCCCAGATTCGAGAGCCACGCCGCGAAACCAATCACGAACCATTTCTTCAAATCGAAGGGGCGAAATAGAATTTTCTTCATCAGCTCAAAGGCTTCGCCGAATGGCTCGAAAATTTCGATCTTTGGTTCGTTGCCGTTCACGCGACGATTTGAGCGCCTTGGAAGCAACTCATCAAGCTCTCACTGCGCATCTGCGCATTTTGTGTAGGGTTCAGCCATGGAGCGCGGGACTTCTCGCCGATATCCGATCGGGGCCGAATTAATCGGCCCAAACCAGACGCATTTCCGCATCTGGGCGCCGAAAGCCCAGGATGTCGATGTTGTGTTGGAAGAAAGCGCGAAAAAAGATGCGAAGCGGACGTTTCACCCGCTGCAGCGTGAAGACGATGGTTATTTTTCGGGCGTCGCCAACGTTGGCGCCGGAGGGCTCTACCGTTTTCGCGTAAACAAGGCCGAACATTTTCATCCTGATCCAGCGTCGCGATTTCAACCGCACGGCCCGCATGGCTCCTCGTGCATTGTCGATCCAGCGCAGTTCTTGTGGACGGATTCCAAATGGCGCGGCGTGAAAATGAAAGGCCGGATCATTTACGAAATGCACATCGGTACTTTTACTAAAGAGGGAACGTGGCGCGCGGCAGCGGAACAACTGGCCGAGCTGGCGCGCATTGGAATCACCGTTGTTGAGATGATGCCAATCGCCGATTTCCCGGGAAATTTCGGATGGGGCTACGATGGAGTTAATCTTTTCGCGCCATTTCACCTCTACGGAACGCCGGACGATCTGCGCCAATTTGTCGACCGCGCGCATTCGTTAGGCCTGGCTGTTATTCTCGACGTCGTATACAACCATTTCGGTCCAGACGGAAATTATCTTGCGGTCTATTCGAACGATTACCTCATCCGCGAACAGGAAACCGACTGGGGCGATTCAATTAATTTCGATGGGGCGAACTCGACGCCGGTCCGCGAATTTTACATCACCAACGGCCGTTACTGGATCGACGAATTCCACTTCGACGGCTTCCGCTTCGATGCCACCGATGCGATCCACGATAAATCGGACGAATACATCATCGGCGCAGTTGGCCGGGCCGCCCGCCAAGCCGCTGCTCCGCGCTCGATCATTTTAATCGCCGAAAACGAGCGGCAGGTTACCAAGCTCATCCGTCCCCGCAGCGAAAGCGGCGACGATCTCGATGCGGTTTGGAACGACGATTTCCATCACAGCGCCGTCGTCGCACTGACCGGAAGACGGGAAGCGTACTACAGCGATTTTCTCGGCACGCCGCAGGAATTTATTTCCGCAGCCAAGTACGGTTATTTGTTTCAAGGACAACCCTATTTCTGGCAGGAAGCACCGCGCGGCACACCGGCTTTCGGTTCTCCCCCTGGCGCGTTTGTCGCCTTCGTTGAGAACCACGATCAAGTTTCGAATACGGCGACGGGCGAACGCCTACGATTTCAAAGCTCACCCGGCCGTTATCGCGCGATGACTGCGCTGCTCCTGCTCGGTCCCTGGACGCCGCTGCTTTTTCAAGGCCAGGAATTCGGCGCTTCTACCCCATTTATCTTTTTCACCGATGTGGGCGATGGTCAGATGCGCGAGGCCATTCGCAAAGGGCGCTTCGGATTTCTGGCGCAGTTCCCTTCCCTGGCCACGAAGGAAGTGCAGGAACGCTTACCGGTACCTTCCGATCCGACATCGTTTGTTAGCTGCAAGCTTGATTTCAGCGAGCGCCAAAAAAACCAGGAGCTTTACGATCTCCATGTCGATCTTTTGCGGCTGCGTCGCGAAGACTCGCGCTTTCGCGAACAAAAAACGAATGGCGTGGATGGAGCGGTTCTCGGTCCGGCCAGTTTTCTACTGCGTTACTTCAGCGAGAACAACCGCGATGATCGACTTCTGGTGGTCAATTTTGGCGAACGTCGCGAACTGAATCCGATTCCCGAGCCGTTGCTCGCGCCGCCGCTTGGCTTGGAATGGGAGACGCTGTGGTCGAGTGAATCCGCCCGCTACGGCGGGTCTGGAACGGCGACCGTGGCAACACAGGAGAATTGGACTTTACCGGCGGAAGCGAGTGTCGCCTTACGACTCGTGCCAGAGAAAACGCCACGGCGTCAACCCAAGCGAAGAAGATGGGGCTGACGCATTTTCCCGTCGGCGGCGAGAATCGATGAACAAGCAATTGGAGAAAGATCGACCAATCACTCGCGCGATGCCGTGGGACGGCGCGCACATGTCCCGCGAACTTCTTCTCACCCGAGAATGGATTGTAACGAACGGTCTTGGCGGTTATGCCTCCGGCACAGTCTCTGGTGCAGTGACGCGGCGTTATCATGGTTTGCTCATTGCCGCATTGCCCGCGCCGCTCGGACGCGTGGTGATGTGGAGTCACGTTTCAGAATTTCTCCGCTTCAGCGACGATGATGTCGTTTCTCTCGGCGCAGAAGAGCGCGCCGGCGGCCAGCTTGACTTAAAAAGCGCTGACTATTTAACCGAGTTCCGACTTGAGGATGGCCTTCCGATCTGGACTTATCACGTTCGCGACGTCGTAGTCGAAAAGCGCGTGCTGCTTCCGCATTTGCAAAATACCGTGCACGTCAGTTATCAGGTGATCTCCGCCGGAAAACCGCCGCGGCTCGAACTGCGCCCGGCGTTTCATTTTCGACATCATGAAGCGCCGGTCGATTCGGACTTGGGCGCGCCTTACAAACTCACTGCCATCGATGGTCGCTATGAAATCGCGGCTGGCAGTCGAAAGCTACCCCCACTCCGGATGCGTCTTCAGGGCCGCGAGTCCGCTTTCACAATCGCGTCCGCGAAAATTCCCCAGGTGGTTTACCGGATCGAGCAGCAGCGCGGTTACGCCTACGAAGGCGAACTTTGGAGTCCGGGATTTTTTCGAGTCGATCTCACCGAGCAAAGCACCGCGACGTTAATCGGCTCGACTGAGCCGTGGGATATTATCGATGTGTTAAACCCGGAGGATGTTCTCGCAGCCGAGCGCGAACGCCGCGCGCGCTTGCTTCATGATGCAATTCCAAAAGCCCGCCACGACTTTCCGGCGGAGCTAATTTTTGCCGCGGATCAGTTCGTCATCACGCCGGCGGGAAGGTTCGAAGAAGCCGCCCGTGCGCACGCTGCCGGTGACGAAGTGCGCACGGTCATCGCGGGCTATCATTGGTTCACCGATTGGGGACGCGATACCATGATCAGTCTCGAAGGTCTGACGTTGATCACGGGTCGCTGGCTCGAGGCTGGCTACATTCTGCGCACGTTCGCCCATTACGTTCGCGACGGTCTGATTCCAAATATGTTTCCGGACGGCGCGAAAGAAGGCGTTTATCACACCGCCGATGCGACCCTTTGGTTTTTTCACGCTCTCGGCCGCTATCTGGATCGCACAAAAGATCGCAACACTTTGAAATTTCTTTTGCCGACGTTGATCGACATCGCCGAGCATCATTTGCGCGGAACGCGCTTCAATATTCACGTCGATCCCAACGACGGTCTGCTCGCGCAGGGCCAGGAAGGCTATCAGCTGACGTGGATGGATGCGAAAACGGATGATTTGGTAGTGACACCGCGTCGCGGCAAAGCGGTCGAGATCAACGCGCTTTGGTACAATGCGCTCTGCCTGCTGGCCAATTGGCTGCGCGAAAATGGCGATGACGCTTCCGCGCACCGCTATCACGAACATGCCGAACACGCGCGCGTTTCATTCAACAATCGCTTTTGGTTCGCTCAAGGCAGTCACCTCTACGACGTCGTCGATGTGGATGGCGGATCGGGCAACGATCCGTCATGCAGACCAAATCAATTGTTCGCTATCTCGCTCGATCACCCCGTCTTGGAGGCAAAGTACTGGCGGTCAGTCGTCGAAATTGCGGAGAAGAAATTGCTTACGCCGGTTGGCCTGCGCACGCTGTCGCCCGATGATCCAAACTACAAACCGATTTATGCTGGCGACCTTCGCTCGCGCGATGGCGCCTATCATCAAGGCACGGTTTGGGCGTGGCTAATTGGTCCTTTCATCGATGCCTGGCTCAAAGTTAATCCGCACGATCGGGCCGCCGCCCGCAAATTTCTCGAAACTTTCCCGGTGCACTTGAGCGACAACGGCGTTGGCACGATCAGCGAAGTCTTTGATGCGCGAGAGCCGCACATGGCTGGAGGCTGCATCGCACAAGCCTGGAGCGTTGCGGAAGTTCTGCGTGCGTGGCTGGAGACGGCCTAACGAAACTGCCAGTCCGGCTTCGGACCGTGACGTTGCATCCAATTATCTGCGCGTAAGTAGACGCTACACTCAGGTGCGCTCAACCTGTCTCGCGCCTGCGATTCAATGTTGATGCCTGAAACGGAAACGGCAGAAGAAATTTCCAAGAAGCCGGAGGTCCGCAAGGAACTCGAGCGAACCGGAGAGAAAAAACCGGCCAAGAAAGTCAAAGCAGCAACGACAGACAAATTTTGGTTTGTCACTCACGCGTTGCTGCTGCTCGGCTGCGCCGTCCTTTACTACCTCACTGGCTCGAAGCTGATCCCACTCAATCAATCGGAAGTGGAACTGAGTCATCGTTTCCTGCGCGGGTTCGCACTCGTCGTCATCGTGCTCGCGACCGCAAAATCGGTCCGGGTTTACGCGATCGGGCGGATTGAAGATACGGTCACGCGTTTCACGCTTCGGCGTATTCTGCTTCTCGTCGCGGGACTGTTAATTGCCGTAATCGTCGTTTCGGTTGTCTTTGTGAATTGGTACGGCGCGCTCACCGCGCTCGGCATCGGGTCGATCATCATCGGTTTGGCAGTGCAGACGCCGATGAAAAGCTTCATCGCCTGGATTTACATTTTGGTGCGCCGACCTTTTCGAGTCGGCGATCGAATTAAAATCGGCGATGCCACCGGTGACGTCATCGACGTTGGATATCTCGACAC
>JALYKJ010000176.1 GCA_030774845.1 Verrucomicrobiota bacterium | reverse complement strand
GGCAAATGCCGTCGCGTTTCCATTTTTGGTGAATCAGCCAGTTGCGCGCCGGATCTGAGAAATCTTTGCCGAGCGTTTCCAGTGATCGTCGCACGACAAACTTGGTCGCATGGAAAAGTGCGGAGCGTTCCCGCGCAGTTAGTTTCCGAATTCGTTTCGATGGCATAATCTTTGCGCGCCAGAGAATTTCATCGGCCATCCAGTTTCCGATTCCGGGAAAGCCATTTTGCATGAGCAGCGCAGCTTTGATCGGCGCTTTCCGATGTCGATCCAGAAATTGGTCGACGAATTTTTGGTCGAACTCGCGCGAGTTGATTTCGGGTGTATCGCTTTTCCACCAATCCGGTTCATCGGCGCCGTGATGAAACCGGACGCGACCGAACTGACGCGAATCGGTGAAAACAAGCGCGCGTTCGAGTTGAAACAAAACGAGATGGTCGTGTTTGCCGGGTCGATAATTCGCGGACTCAACGCGGATCTTCCCGGTCATGCCGAGATGAATGCCGAGCCAGCTCCGAATGCCTTCGCGAGCCCCGATTATTTCGGGGTTGTCGCCTGAAAATTTGAAGAGCATCCGTTTGCCACGCGCATGCGAGCTGAGAAGTTTCGCGCCAATTAATCTCCGCTGAAGCTCGCGCACGTCGCTGCTGCGAAAGACGCGGTTCCGCGCGTGCAAGCTAAGATCGACAATCTCTGCGCCGCGCCCGGCGTCCCACTGTTTGCGAAACCATTCGACCTCGGCCAGCTCCGGCATCGCGCAAATTAGCTGCGGGGAGAAGTGTGTTCCACTTGCGTCGTGTGCTAGATTTATCCATGGAGAAAGTGATCATCGTTGGCAGCGGCTGCGCCGGACTGACTGCTGCCATTTATGCCGCGCGAGCGAATCTGAACCCGCTCGTTTTGGAAGGGCGACAGCCAGGAGGCCAGCTTTCCACCACAACGTTGGTCGAAAATTATCCGGGATTTCCCGACGGAATCGACGGCCCACAACTGATTCTCAACATGCACAAACAGGCAGAGAACTTCGGCGCCCGTTTTTCCTACGCCGAAGTCACAGATTACGAGCCGCGCAACGATCACGTGCGAATCAAAGCTGACGACGAATGGATTGAAACGCAGGCGCTGATCATTGCCAGCGGCGCGTCGGCACGCTGGTTGAAACTCGAGAATGAGGACAAACTCATCGGTCACGGGCTGACGAGTTGCGCGACTTGCGACGGCGCATTTTACAAAAACGTTCCGGTCTGCGTGATCGGTGGCGGCGATTCCGCGGCGGAGGAATCGCTATTCCTGACGCGATTCGCCTCGAAAGTTTATCTGATTCACCGCCGCGACAAGATGCGCGCGTCGAAAATCATGGCCGATCGCGTACTCGCGAACAAAAAGATCGAGCCGATCTGGAACACGGTCGTGACCAAATACATTCCCGACGAGAAAGGCGAAATGCGCGCGGTCCGTTTGCGCAACGTGCAAACGAATGAAGAACGCGATCTGCCGGTCGCGTGCGTGTTCGTCGCGATCGGTCACGACCCAAACACGAAAGCCTATCAGGGAAAACTCGAGACCGACCCGGATGGCTATCTGATCGCGCGACATATGGCTGAAAGTAAACATCCCGGAGTCTTTATCGCCGGCGATGTGGCCGATCGCGTTTACAAACAGGCAGTGACCGCGGCGGGTTCCGGGTGCGCCGCAGCAATGGAAGCGGAGAAATATCTGAGCGAACTCGAAAGCTGATTCCGTGTCTGTCATGCTGAGCGGAGTCGAAGCATCTCTCAATATTTTGTGTGATATTTGCGAGCGACGGGAACCGGAAACAGTAAGAGATTCCTCGACTTCGCTCGGAATGACAAAATCAACGTGAAGATCTGCGACCTCACGCAGTTTTACTCGCCGGTGAGCGGCGGGGTGAAACGCTATCTGCACGAAAAGATCGATTACATCGAGAACTGCACGGCGACGGACAAGCACGTGCTCGTCGTTCCAGGGAAAAAGACAACGGTGCGGGCGCACGGCCGCACGCGTGTTTACACGATTCGTTCTCCATTGGTTTCCCGCACGGCGCAGTATCGCGCACTGCTGAACTTGCGTGCGGTCGAGCGAATCCTTCGAAACGAGCGCCTGGACATCATAGAATCGGGCGATCCTTATCAGCTCGGCTGGACAGCGATTAGCGCTGGTCGCGCTTTAAAAATTCCCGTGATCGGTTTTTATCATTCACATTTTCCTGAAGCCTATCTCCGCAGCAGCGCAACGTTATTCGGCAAGACAGCGACCCGGCGAGTGATGAAGCTTTCCCGCGCCTACGTGCGCAAACTCTACAACAAATGCGCAGCCACACTTGTCGCGTCCGAGCGATTGGCGCAGGTGCTCCGCGATTGGGGCGTGCGCAACGTTCGCGTTCTAAGCCTCGGCGTTAACATCGACATCTTCCGCCCGGACAAATCGGATGTAGAAGCAACGCGGACATCATTCAGTGTTAAGCCGGATCGCAAACTCCTGCTCTATGTTGGCCGGCTGGCGAAAGAAAAGAACACCGCGAGGTTGTTTCGCGCATTCGAAATTTTGCAGCGACGCCGACCGAATGATTTTCATTTGCTGGTGATTGGCGATGGCGCGGAGCGAAATCAGCTGCGCAAACTGCAAGCGCGATGCAAAAACGTTTCCTGGATCCGCTACTGTGCTGAGCCGAACGAACTGGCCCGCTATTATCGGGCCGCCGATCTTTTTGTTCATCCGGGCGTGCAGGAGACATTCGGCCTGGTCGCTTTGGAAAGTCAGGCCTGCGGAGCGCCGGTGGTGGGCATTCGCGGCAGCGCGATGGACGACCTCATTTTTCACGAACAAACAAATTGGGCGCGTGAAAACAAGGCGGAAGCGTTAGCGGACGCGATCGAGCAGATGAGCGAGAAGGATTTATCGAGCCTGGGTCAAGAGGCGACTGAGCGCGCGGCTCAATTGCACGCCTGGCCGCGGGTTTTCGAACGTCTTTTTTGCATTTACCGCGAGGTCTGTGCAAACTACAAAGGAAACCCCGCCGGATGAGCCACGAGAAGCCATTTACAATCCGCAGTTATCGAAAAACCGACCGCGATGCCGTGCGACGGTTATGTTGTCAGACCGGGTTTCTCGGAACGCCAATCGATCCCGTTTACGAAGATCGACAACTGTTCGCCGATTTTCTCACGACTTACTACACCGATCATGAACCGGAGTCGTCGTTCGTGGTTGAGATCGACGGGGAGATCCGCGGTTATTTGCTCGGCTCGCGCAAACCTTTGCTCAACCAGCTCTATTCTTTCTGGCAAAACATTTCACTTTTTCTCAAAGCTCTCACCCGCTATTTCCGGTATCATGAAAACTCGCGGCGGTTTATTCGATGGACATTGACGTACGGTTGGCGGGAAGTGCCGGCGGCGCCGCGGCGCGTTCCCCATTTCCACGTCAATCTGCTGCCGGACGCGCGCAAGATGTCGACCACGCGCGCACTGATGAGCGCTTATCTGAGTTATCTCTATCGTTGCGGCGAAAAACGCGTTTACGGGCAAATTGTGACCTTCGAAAGCCGGCGCGGCGAAAAAATGTTCGAGCGTTATGGCTTCAAGGTTTTGAACCGCGCGGAGATCACGAAATACAAAAGATTTTACCCGCAATCGGTTTATCTCAGCACCGTGATCAAGAATCTGGAAACGGCTGAGCCATTGAGAGTGACTTCGCGTTCGCGGTGATTTAGGAACGACTCTGGGCGCTGGTTTTGTGATAAATGAACCAGTGCACGCCGGAAAGCGGCGCACTTGGAAAAGTACGAACCAGCTCAAACC
>JALYKJ010000175.1 GCA_030774845.1 Verrucomicrobiota bacterium | reverse complement strand
CGCACAAACTCGGTCGTGAGCTGACACGCTTGCGTAAAGCGGGCGAAATTCCATGGCTGCGCCCCGACGCGAAAACGCAAGTCTCGATCGAATACGAAGGCTTCAAACCGGTGCGCGCCACCACGGTGGTTGTTTCCTCACAGCATGCAGCCGACGTGAAACAAAAAGAGGTCCGCGAAACTTTGCTCGAACTTCTCATTAAAAAAGTGATGCCGCCCGAGTGGCTCGACGAAAAAACGACATACCTGATCAATCCCACCGGCCGTTTTGTCATTGGTGGGCCGGAAGGCGATGCCGGAATCACGGGCCGAAAAATTATTTGCGATACTTATGGTGGAATGGGACGCCACGGCGGCGGCGCGTTTTCCGGAAAGGACCCGAGCAAGGTCGAACGCAGCGCGGCTTACATGGGCCGATGGGTCGCAAAAAATGTGGTCGCTGCGGAGCTGGCTGATCGCTGCGAAGTGCAATTCGCCTACGCCATCGGCCATCCCGACCCGGTTAGCGTCAGCATCGACACGTTCTGCACCGGCAAAGTGGATGACGAGAAGATCGAACGTGCGGTTCGCGAAGTTTTCAATTTTAAGCCGGCCGAAATCGTCAAACAGTTGAATTTGCTCCGGCCGATTTATCGCAAGACCACCAACTACGGACATTTTGGCCGCATCGATGATCTCGATGCGTTGACTTGGGAGCGCACCAATAAAGCAGAGGCGCTAAAGAAAGCGGTGAAGTAGATTTTATGATCGGCACGAAGACAAACACGAAACAGGATTTCAAAGTTAAAGACATCGGCTTGGCCGACTTTGGCCGGAAAGAAATTTCGATCGCGGAAAAGGAAATGCCCGGGCTGATGGCGATTCGGGAAAAGTACGCGTCGCAAAAGCCGCTCGCCGGTGTGCGCATTACTGGTTCGCTGCACATGACCATCCAAACGGCGGTGCTGATCGAGACACTTGTCGATCTTGGCGCGAGCGTGCGTTGGGCTTCGTGCAATATTTTTTCCACGCAAGATCACGCCGCCGCAGCGATCGCGAAAGCGGGTGTGTCCGTGTTCGCGTGGAAAGGCGAATCACTCGAGGAATATTGGTGGTCGACGTATCAGGCGATCTCGCACCCCGACGGAAAAGGTCCGCAGCTGATCGTGGATGACGGCGGCGACGCGACGTTGCTCATCCACAAAGGTTACGAGCTCGAAGAGGGCGGCGATTGGGCGAAAACAAAATCGGCGAACAGGGAAGAGCAGGTCATCAAAGACCTCTTGCTCGAAATCCAGCGCGAGAATCCGTATCGCTGGCACGAGATCGCGAAAGATTGGCGCGGCGTTTCCGAGGAAACGACCACCGGCGTGCATCGCCTTTACAAGATGCATCAGGAGAATCGGCTGCTTGTTCCCGCGATCAACGTCAACGATTCCGTCACCAAATCGAAGTTCGACAATCTCTACGGCTGCCGGCATTCGCTCGTCGATGGATTGAATCGCGCGCTCGATGTCATGGTCGCCGGCAAGGTCGCGGTCGTGTGCGGTTACGGCGACGTCGGCAAAGGTTGCGCCCAGTCTTTGCGCGGTCAGGGCGCGCGCGTCGTCATCACTGAAATCGATCCGATCAACGCGCTTCAAGCCGCGATGGAAGGTTACGAAGTCACCACCATCGAAGACACGCTGGGACGCGGCGACATTTACATCAGCGCAACCGGCAACACGGACGTGATTACGATCGAACATATGCAGCGGATGAAAGATCAGGCGGTCGTCGCCAACATCGGCCACTTCGACAACGAAATTCAGGTCGACGCTTTAAACGCAGGCAACGGCGTGATGCGGACCAACATCAAACCGCAGGTAGATAAGTACACCTTCCCGGATGGCCACGAAATTTTCCTGCTGTCCGAGGGCCGGCTCGTGAACCTCGGCAACGCGACTGGTCATCCGAGCTTCGTCATGTCGAATTCATTTTCCAATCAAGTGCTCGCGCAATTGGATCTCTGGAAAAATCGCGACACCTACAAAGTGGGCGTTTACGTTTTGTCGAAGAAGCTCGATGAAGAAGTCGCGCGCCTGCATTTAGAAAAGATCGGCGTGAAACTAACGAAGCTCACAAAGGACCAAGCCGATTATCTCGGCGTTCCAATCGACGGCCCGTTTAAATCAGAGCATTACCGCTACTGATCGACGAAACTGATCATCAACACCGACGACGCTGCAGTCGGCCGCGGAATAATGCGGGCGGTCATAGACCGCCGCTATAGCGCTCACGTCACTGAGACCTCGACCGCATCACTGGGCTGGCCGATCTCTTTGCCGTTCGTAACCGCGCGAGCGGTGTAGGTGAGGTCGCCTTTGCCGGGCGCGGTGTCGATCGCCGGCGTCCGGAAATAAAAGCCGACCTTTTGTGGAGATTTGTCGCCTTTGCCCCGGCGATAAAGATTGATGCCGGAAACTCCGCCACCGGCTTTGCGGAATGGGATCGTGACGAAATTTCCGGTCTGGCGCGCCCGGCCCAGCTCGGCTTGGTAATTCGCGGCCTCAAATTCTCCGGTGTCGATTCTCAGTTTTTTGCCGATGTCGCCGGTGAATTTTGGCTGTTTCTTGATTCGTTCCACTCGCGCTTGCCGCCGGGTGTCGATACCCGGCCGCACCGGAGTTGGCGCGCTTCCGGCGGCGGGAAGATCGACAAAGTCGCCGGACGATTGTCCACTCAGCACGGCATTGCCGGCGTGGCTGGCGTCGGAATCGATCTCGGGACCGAGCGTAGTCAAAATATGCACGGCATATTTTGAATCGTTCACCGAGTTGGTGATCTCGGTGTCGCTAAATCCGAGGTCCTTTCCAACTTTTGGAAATTCTTTGCCGAAATTGTTATACCAGTCGATCCGACCAGCCCGGTCCGATGGGAAATAGGATTTGCTCATACGTGGAAACAGTGTTGCCACCTTGATAACGCCGCGGTGCGGATCGGGTCAAGACGATCCGCCGATATGCGCTGGCACGGGGCAAGCTTTGAACGGTCAGAATCTCCCTTAGCTATGAAACTATTCCGCCGAACGCGTGAAAAGGCGAAGCCAGCCGATGTGACCGCTCTATCAAGCGCACTGGCTGCCAGCAAAACGTCCTGCGAAATCTCATTGAGTCCAGAGCAGAAAAGTTTGCTCGAGGGGCCGATCGATCCGCGAGTCGATCGAATTTTGGAACAGATCTATAAGGACAAGGCCGCGGCTGAGAACGCTCTCAGCGCGCGGCGGATCATCGATTTTCCGTGCAGCGATTCCGGCGAGCGCCATGTCGTCCAAGACGAACAGGGATTTTGGCGGATCGTTCCAGGAGCGCCGCCAACGTCGCTCAACGAATTCTTCGACGCGCTCTAAGAATCGACAATCAAAGCCTTGCGATCTTTTTGGCCAGATAAGTTGAGAAATGTCCAGCGTATCTCTTTTGCAACTCCGGTCGCTGCCAATCTTTG
>JALYKJ010000174.1 GCA_030774845.1 Verrucomicrobiota bacterium | reverse complement strand
GGATCGTATGTGCCTTCCGACATCATGATTCCGGTGCCCATGTTGTCGGCCCAGGTGCCGACGAATTTCTTTTTCACGTTGTCGTAGCCCTCCATTCCCATGCCTTTGAACTGCACATCTTTCGGTTTTCCGTCCTCGCCGGGCATCTGCATTTTCCCGCTCACATCCTCCATCACGTAACGGCCACCCATGATCGATTTCCTGGTCGCGGTGCCTTTCGATTCCTGCGGTTTCGCGTTCGGATCGGGATTCATCCAGAACTTGATGGTGTAATCCCAATTGCCGTCGAGACTGGAGAGCAGTTTGTGGTTCTCGCCGATTTTCGACAGCTCCATCATCTGCTTCATCATGTCGGCTGCATTCGGTTGTCCGGTTGAAGCGGTCGCTCCGCTGCCGCCGGCTGGGTTCGCCGGCACGGCTACTTGCCCAGTATTCGAAACTTTACCGCCCGGAGCGGGAGAGGTTGCGGTCTGCTGGGCAAAAGTAAGGCCAGCGAACGCCATTACGAAAACGGCTGTCAGTAAGATCTTTGCGGTGTTCATAGGCGGGGATTGTCCAAAAGAAATTAGAAATTAGGAAGGAGAAAGTAGCCGCCTTCGCCAAGGCTACGGGGAGCCAAGGAAGACAGATGTCAGCAGTCAGACTCGGAAATAGTAAGAGATGTCTCGACTTCGCTCGACAGGACAAACCGCCTGTCACCAACCGAGGACTTTGGCGAAGATGAGCGGGGCGACAATGGTGGCGTCGGATTCGATAATGAACCGCGGGGTGCTGGCGCGGAGTTTGCCCCAGGTGATTTTTTCGTTCGGGACCGCGCCGGAATACGATCCGAAACTAGTGGTGGAATCGCTAATCTGACAGAAATAGCCCCATTCGGGCACTTGCTCGGTGACGAGGTCCTGATTCAGCAGCGGCACAACGCAAATCGGAAAATCGCCGGCGATGCCGCCGCCGATTTGAAAGAAGCCGATAGATGAATTCTTGGATTCGCGCCGATACCAGTCGACCAACTCCATCATGTATTCGATACCGGAGCGGACGGTGTCGACAGCGCTAATGTGGCCGGTGATACAGCGGGCGGCGTAAATATTTCCCAAAGTTGAATCCTCCCAGCCGGGCACGACCATCGGCAGATTTTTTTGGGCCGCGGCCATCATCCAACTATCAGCCGGGTCGATTTCATAAAATTGCTTGAGCCGGCATTCGCGCAAAATCTTGAATAGAAACTCGTGTGGAAATTTTCTCTCCTTCTTTTTCGCGGCCGAAATCCATTCATTGATCACGATCCGTTCGATCCGACGGATGGCCTCTTCCTCGGGAATGCACGTGTCGGTCACGCGATTGAGATGGCGATTTAAGAGCGCTTCTTCCTGCTGTGGACTCAGCTCGCGGTAGTTGGGCAGGCGCTCGTAATTTGTTCGCGCGACCAGATTGAACAGGTCTTCTTCCAAATTCGCGCCGGTGCAGGTGATGGAGTGGACTTTGTCCTGACGGATCATCTCGGCGAGGGACACGCCGAGCTCGGCCGTGCTCATTGCGCCGGCGAGGGTGATCATCATTCTGCCGCCGCCATTGATGTGCGCGATGTAAGCGTCGGCGGCGTCCTTGACCACAGCGGCGTTGAAGTGCCGATAATGCCGGTCGATGAATTCGCTGATCGGACCCGCCTTTACGCCGTGAACGTTTGCGACTTCACCTGTCCGCTGTCGCTGCACAGAAAATCTATAACGTGATTCTCAACGATTGAGCACGCATTTTTTTTGATCGAAGTGAAGATTTTTCAAGGCAGGGAAGCGATGATTCGCGAGGCCAATGTTTGCGGCATGATCCCGAGAAAGAGAACGGCGGCGGCGAGAACGGCAACGACGGCTTCGCCGAATAAGTGACGAGTGACATGTGGCCCGCCTTCGCCCGGCTTCGGCACGGCAGGCGAGTGACTACCGGAATCAGATGCTTGATCGACGAAGATCACCTTGAGAACAATCAGGTAATAGTAGAGCGAGACGAAGCTTCCGAAGAGCGCAACGGCGACCAGCCAGAGCAAACCGTGATTTCCTCCGGCGCGAAAGGCCGCGCTGAAAAGATAGAATTTCCCAAAAAATCCCGCTAACGGTGGCAGACCGGCGAGCGACAAAAGGAAGATCGACATCGAGCCGGCGAGGAATGGCGACCGCGCCGCCAGTCCGGAGAAATTTTGTAAATTGTCGCCGCCACTTTCGCGGCGAACCACGCCGACGATAGCAAACGCGCCGACGAGAGTGACAGCGTAGATGCTGGTATAAAACAGGGTCGCTGAAAATCCGTCGCGACCTCCAGCGAGAATCCCGAGCAAAGTGTAGCCACCATGGGCGACGGCCGAGTAGGCGAGCAACCGACGCACATTCGTTTGCGCGAGGGCCACGAAATTGCCGAGCAAGATCGACAAGGCAGCGAGGACGGCAAGCACCGGCGACCAACCGGCGACCATCGCATGCCAGTCGGCGCTTCCACGAGCGGGCGCAAAACCGACAAGCACGATTTTCCCAAGGACGACGAATGAGGCGACCTTCGAACCGGAAGCGATAAAAGCCGCGCTGGGAATCGGCGAGCCCTGGTAAGCGTCCGGCGCCCAAAGATGAAATGGCGCGGCGGCGATCTTGAATGCAAAGCCGATCAGTGTCATCACGATGCCGACGGCGAGAAGTGGTTGGACTGGACCGGCCGCGAGTTTTTGTCCGATCGCGGCGAGTGCGGTCGTTCCCGACATGCCATAGACGAAACTGATACCAAAAAGCGTGAACGCGCTCGCAGTGCTGCCGAAAAGAAAATATTTCAGACCGGCTTCGGCTGAGTGGACGTCGCTCTTGTCGAAAGCCGCCATCACATAAAGCGACAACCCGAGCAGCTCGAGTCCGATAAAAATCATGAGAAGCTCTTCGCTCCCGACGAGCAGCAGTAATCCAACCGCGCCGAGCAGAAGGATGGCCAAATACTCGCCCGGATTGCGCAACGATTTCTCCGAGGACGCAAGCGGAACGGTAACGAGCGCGAGGACGAGACAAATAATTTTGAAGAGCGAATTGAGGGGCGAAATCACGAGCATGCCGCCAAACAAGTTTGCGTGTTGCGGCAGCACGAGCAGTGCGCCGATAGCGATTACGATTCCGAGCGCCGCAACCATGGGGCACAACACCGACGCACGCGTGCTAGTTAATCCAATCGTCAGAACTGCGAGCGCGGTGACGACAACGACCGTTTCGGGCGCAGCCAGTTTAAGAAGTTCGAGGTAGCTCATTTCAGAAACCGCATTGCTTCGACCGCCGGCTGGATACGATCGAGCAAAAATTTCGGATAAAGTCCAACGGCGAGCGTGGCGAACATAAGCAAACCGGCGCCGAGTTTTTCAGGAATCGTGATCGGTTCCATTTCAGGGGGCGCAGCGCTGGCGGTCGCAAGATCGACATCGAAGAACGCGCGCTTCAGCGCGCGGAGCGTGAATGCGGCGACCAGGACCATACCGATGCCGGTGACCCAGACCGCGAGCGGATAACTTTTCCATGCACCGATCAGAATCGTTATCTCCGCGGCGAATCCGCTGAAGCCAGGAATGCCCATGGACGCAGCTGACGCGACGACAAACGTAAACGCGGCGAACGGTAACGCGTGGCTGAGATTCATTCCCGAAAGCGCGTCGAGCTCGCGCGTGTGCGTGCGCCGATAAATCATTCGTCCGGCAACGGCGAAGAGCAGGGCGCCGATCACGCCGTGGGAAAACATTTGCAGAACCGATCCGGAAACGCCGAAGACGTTGGCCGTCGCAAATCCAAGCAAGACAAAACCCATATGGCTCACACTGGAATAGCCGATCACAAATTTCAGGTCGCGCTGACGCAACGCAACCGCGGCGGCGTAAACAATTCCGACGACGGCAAGGACTGCGATCCAAGTCCGCCACATTTGGAAACCCTGGGGGAAGAGATTCATCGCCACGCGCAAAGCGGCGTAGGCGCCGAGTTTCATGACGATACCGGCCAGTAACATCGAACCCGCGGTTGGCGCGGCGACGTGTCCAGTCGGCGCCCAAGTGTGCAACGGCCAAATACCAGCAAGAACAGCGAAACCGAGAAATAAAACCGGAAACGCCCACGATTGCAGTTGGGGCGCGAATTGAAATTGCGCCAGTTGATTTACGTCGAGCGAACCGCCGCTGACATAAATGGCAATGATCCCAAGAAAAACGAGTGCACCGCCGAAAAATGAATACAACGTCAGCTTCATCGCGCCGTATTCCTTGTTGGTCGAACCAAAGATCGCGATCAGAAAATATTTGGGGACGATCACAAGCTCATAGAAAAGGAAGAACAAAAAGAGATCGGCGCTGAGGAACACGCCATAAGAGCCGCCGACCACGAGGAGCAGCCAAAAGAAGAATTCATTAGCGCGATCAGTAATATCCCAGGAAAAGAGAACCGCGCTGGTCGCCGCGATTCCCGTTACCAAAACGAGCGTCAGACTGATCCCGTCGACAGCGAGATGATAATTCATCCCGAGCGCGGGCACCCACGGCACGCGCACGATGGTCGTGAAATGCCCAAGATCGACATCGTCGCAGAAGAATGTCGCCAAGCTGATGGCGAAGCCGGCGATGGCAGTGACAAGCGCAATCCAGCGTGCAAAAACACGCGGCAGTACGAGCAGAACAACCGCGCCGGCGAACGTGATGTAAATCGTCCAAGCGATCATCGTCCGTTGCGCGTCCGATATTGCGCCGCTTTTTCGCGAACATGAAATCCAATTTCGCGACGCGACTGTTTCGATATCGACATTAACTGACGAATCGCTTCGAGAATCGCGGAAATTTCGTCGTCGTGTTTGCCAACGCGCCTCTCGAGTTCCTCAAATTTCCGCGCCAGCTCACGATTCGTCTCGAGCGTTTCACGCAACTTCACGAACGCGCGCATGATCGCGATGTTTACTTTTACAGCACGTTCGCTGTTCAAAACGCTCGACAACATCGCCACGCCTTGCTCTGTGAAAGCGTACGGCCTGTATTTCAGGTGCTCGCCCCTTTTTAAGGTCACAAACTGTGACCTTAAAGAGCGTGTCTCCTCGATGGTAAGTTGAAACATGAAGTCGTGGGGAAACCGCCCCCGATTACGTTTAACGGCTTGATTCAACGCTTTGGTCGATACGCCGTACAAAGCCGCGAGATCGGAATCGAGGAGGACTTTCTGACCGCGCAGGAGATAGATCGCCCGCGCGATGCGCTCAATCGGAATCATCTCTTTGCTCATCCCAGGAATGGTTACGCAAACAAACGCGCCATTTGAACGACGGTTGCGTTGAAGATGTTGAAGACGAATTGCGGCGAGATGCCGACGGCGAACATCAGAAGCGTGACCGGAACGATGACAAATTTTTCGCTGCGGATGAGATCGGAGAAACCGCTGCAACTTTCAGCGAGCGACCCGCTGAAGAGCGATTGCATCACGCGCATGAATGTCACGGCCGTGAAAAGGAGACCGAGAACCGCGATTGCGGTAAACGAAGCGGCAACCGCGAATGACCCTTTAAAAATTAAAAATTCGCCGATGAATCCGTTGAGGCCGGGTAGGCCAAGCGAAGAAAACATCGCGATGCTCATCCAACCGCAAAGCAAAGGTGTGCGCTGCATCAGTCCGCCGAAGTCGTCGATGCCCCGCAAGCCGCGGCGTTGCTCCAGCAAACCGACGAAATAGAAAAGCGCCGCGGCGGTAACGCCGTGATTGAAGATTTGCAGAAAAACGCCGCTGAGCGCCGCGTGCATATCGATCACGGAAGATGTCGATCTTGCCGTGATGGCGAAAAGACCGAGCAGGCAATAACCGAGGTGATTGATCGACAAGTAGGCGACCATTCGTTTAAGATCGCGCTGCACCCAGGCCGCGAGCGGCGCGAAAACAATTGAGCAGACCACGAGCGCGAGCAGCCACGGCCCGGCAATTTTTATTTCGTTCGGGAAAAGCGGCACCAGCAGCCGGATGAAACCGTAAACGCCCATTTTCGAAAGCGCGCCGGTCAAGACCATCGACACCCCGGTCGGCGCCGTTTGATAAGCGTCAGGCAACCAGGTGTGAAATGGAAAAAGCGGGACTTTGACGGCGAGCCCGAGAAAAATTCCGGCGAAGGCGAGCCATTGAAGATTGCCGGCGAGCAATCCGGTTTTGCCGAGACCAGCCAGCGTCGCGAAATCGAACGTTCCTTTGGTAAAATAAATTCCGAGAAACGCGAGCAGCATGGCGACGCTGCCGAGGAATGTGTAAATGAAAAACTTTACTGCTGCGTAATCGCGATTCGCGCCGCCGTAAATTTTGATAAGCAGAAACGCCGGAACCAGGCTCATCTCGTAAAACAAAAACCAGAGAACAAAATTCTGGGCGGTGAACGTGCCGTAGAGCGCGGCCTGCATCACGAGCATGAGCGCACACGCGCCGCGTTCTCCCGCGGAGCGGGACTGCACGGAAAAGGCGAACGGAAAAACGAGCGACGTCAGCAAAACGAGAAGCAGGCTCAGACCATCGACGCCGACCAAATATTCGGCGCCGATCGAAGGAATCCAGGCATGGCGCTCGACGAGCTGCAAACCAGGCGCCGTGGCATCAAATTTTTGCCAAAGCATCAGGGCATAAAACGCAGAGAGCGCGTTGAAGATGAGCGCAACCGTGCGCGCGTTTTTTGGCTGCCCGACGTAAAGCGCGACCGCGCCGGCGAGCGGAATAAGAACGAGCGCGCTGATTAACCCAACCATGCGTAAAGAAGAACGAGCGCGAGCATGCCGAGAGCGACCGCGCCGAGATAAGTTTGAATTTGCCCGGAGTGCCAGCGCGACATCAAAAGCCCCAATCCCTGCGCGCCGCTGGTGCCTTCATCCACGCCGGCGTTGATCACGCGCTCGTCAGCGCCGGTAGTCAGCCTGGCAAAAAATTGTCCGATCGCGCCGACGCCGCGAACGAGACCATCCCAGACATAGCGATCCATCCAATCGGAGAAACGCGCGCAGGCGGCGGAAATTGCGATGACGGTCGAATCGTAAATCTCGTCGATCCACATTTTGTTTTCGAGAAAACGAAAGAGGGCGGGCTGCGCCTGTTGAAGTGGATCGGTTTCACCAGCGCGCCGATAGATCCAGATCCCAAGCGATACACCCGCGCCAACAAGCGCGAGCGAGATGATAATCATCGGCTGAATTAAAAGATGCGGGTCAAAACGCGCGGGATGTCCCGTCAAATAGCTTTCAAGCCAAGGCCAGGCCGGAGTTAGAACGACGCTGAAGAGAATTGCGCACACCGCGAGCACGATTAGCGGAAGCGTCATCACGCGCGGACCTTCATGCGCTTGCTCCGAACCTGAGCGTTGCCCGCCGAAGAAAACGAAAATGATCTGCCGCGTCATGTAGAGCGCGGTCAGAATGACGCCGAGCAACAGGAGATAGTACGGCAAATGCGAGCGCGGCCAGTGCGACGTCGCGTGCAGAATTTCTTCTTTCGTCCAGCCACCTGAAAAAAGGAAGGGCACCCCGCTGAGCGCCATCATCCCAACCGCATAAGTTGAAAACGTGACCGGCATGAGCCGGCGCAGGCCGCCCATTTTGCGAATGTCCTGTTCATGATGGCAGCCATGAATGACCGAGCCAGCGCCGAGGAAGAGCAGCGCTTTAAAAAATCCGTGCGCGAGCAAGTGCATGATTCCCGCTGCGACGCCACCGACGCCGAGCGAAACCATCATCAGCCCTAACTGCGAGACCGTGGAGTAAGCGAGAATGCGTTTGATATCGGATTGCGCGACCGCGATCAGCGCCGCCATCAAACCGGTGACGACGCCAATCCAAACGACGACAGTGAGCGAAGGCGTTACCCCGTTGATGGCGCCGACCAAAAAAATTGGATAGACCCGGGCGACGAGAAATACTCCGGCTGCGACCATCGTTGCGGCATGGATCAGCGCGCTGACCGGGGTCGGACCTTCCATCGCGTCCGGCAACCAGACGTGGAGCGGAAATTGTCCGGACTTGCCGACCGCGCCGCAAAAAATCAGCAGCGCGATAAACGTGGCGCTGGTGCCCAGCGCAGCAAGGCCCGCATTTTCAAGGCATCCGCGGCCGCCATCGTAAAAAAGTAATGTGCCGCTGCGGTGATAGAGCCAGAGGATTCCGAGAAAAAATCCCATGTCGCCGATGCGCGTGGTGATGAACGCCTTTTTTGCGGCGGCCGCAGCGCTCGGGCGATCAATCCAAAATCCGATCAGTAAATAGGAGGCGAGGCCAACTAATTCCCAAAAAACAAAGAGCAGAAGCAAACTGTTAGCGATGACCACGCCAAGCATCGCGCCGGAAAAAAACGAGAGATAAGCGAAGAACCGAGAAAAATTTTTGTCGTCAGCCATGTAGCCGATGCTGAAAATGAAAATGCAGAGACCGACGAGCGCGATCATCAGGAGCATCGCGGCCGCGAGCGGATCGAGAACGAACCCGATGCGCAGGGTCTGCTCCCCGAATGTGAACCAGGTAAAATTCTGGATGGAGCGGAAGCCGTTAGAATGCAGCGTCGGCACAAACGCGAAGATCGACATCGTCAGGGCGGCGATTTGTCCGATGACCGCAAACGCCACGGCCGCAACGCGCGCCGATTTCCCAGCACCTAAAATTAGAAGGGATGCGATGATCGGCGTGGCCGGAATCAACCAAACATTGGTCGTGATCCAGGAGTTCATCCTTTGAGTTGATCGAGTTGGTCAACGTTGGTGGTGCGGAAGTGACGATAAACCGCGATGACCATGGCAAGCCCGACGGCGGCTTCGGCGGCAGCGATGGCGATGGCGAAAATCGCGACCATAACGCCGGTCGGTTGCGCCGGCTGGGGAGTGAACCGCCAGAATGCGATGAAATTCAGATTGGCGGCGGCGAGCATCATCTCGATCCCGATCAAAATAAAAATGGCGTGACGTCGGCTGAGCGCGGCAAGCAGTCCAATGCAAAACAGTGCCGCCGATACAACGAGCAACATCGACAAGGTCGGCATCAGCTCTTCTCCTCCATCACGAGAATGAGCGCGCCGATAAGAGCGGCGGTCAGCAAAACTCCGACGCATTGCAGCGGCCAAACATAATTGGTCATCAATAGTTCGCCGATTCGCTGGACGGTGATCGGCTCGACGTGCTGCGGCGCGGCGGAAGTCAGTTTTGTTTTTGAAATGGCCCAGACCAAACCGCCAAATACCGCGACGGCAACAACAACGCCGCCCCAATTAAAGCTGCGGACCTTTCCGACATCGTGCCGCGTGAGGAGAATGGTGAAAACAATCAGTACCGCGACCGCGCCGATGTAGACAAAGATTTGCACTAGGCCGACGAATTCAGCGCCGAACAAAAAGAAAAACGCGGAGATGCCAACAAACATCACGGCGAAACTGAGAGCGGCGTGCATGAGCTTTTGTAACGTTGCGGTCGCCAACGCCGCGGCGAGGGTTAGAATTGCGATGGCCGTAAAGGCGACGGTGCTCATTCGGCGAAGCGATAAGTGCGCGGCGCAAATTTTCGGCGGGTGTCGAGCAAGATCGACAACGTGGTGTAAACGACTGCGATGACGACAAGCGACCACAACCAGCCACGCAGTCCTCGACCGGTGTAGTGCCAGACAGCCGCGGCGATGAAGCAGGTGAACGCCATCGGAAGCATAAATTTCCAGGCGAAATTCATGATCTGATCGATGCGCGTGCGCGGGAGGGTGCCGCGCAGCCAGATGTAAACAAAGAGCAAGATCGACAACTTCACGAAAAACCAACCGTAAGATGGAATAAATTCGAGAAAGTGGATCGGCGCGTGCCATCCGCCGAGAAACAACGTTACGCCCAGCCCGCTGATCGCGAACATTCCGATGTATTCCGCCATGAAAAACGTCGCATATTTGAAGCCGGAATATTCGGTCATGTGGCCGGCCACGATTTCGGACTCCCCTTCCGGGAC
>JALYKJ010000173.1 GCA_030774845.1 Verrucomicrobiota bacterium | reverse complement strand
TAGGCGCGCGCCTGGGCGAAGCCCTTCTTCGCGAGCACGGAGGTGATCGCCGCGGTGAGCGTGGTCTTGCCGTGGTCAACGTGACCGATCGTGCCGACGTTTACGTGCGGCTTGTCGCGTTTAAATGCTTCCTTAGCCATTTGAATTCTCCTGTTTAACTAAACTGCGTCTTTCCAAGTTAACTGTCACGCCGGTCGCGATCTCACACTGGAGCCCATGACCGGGATTGAACCGGTGACCTCGTCCTTACCAAGGACGTGCTCTACCAACTGAGCTACATGGGCCGGTCTGCTCCCCGCGGTTAGAACTAAAAGTCCCAAAGCCGCGTCAAACCGCAATTTGAACGACCATGGGACCGCCTCGTTCTCGCAAAAAGCGTCTGAAACGCTAACCACGCCCCCACCCGTGTCAAAGCAATTTTCTGGACCGTAGCCACCCCGTTCTGTCGAGGCGAATCATCGAAAAAACACGGCAGCAGAGCGGCGCGTCTACATCTCAGCGAATTCTCGTGCTGCTCGTTTCCTCTGGCTTGCCGCGGGTCATCAATCGGACCACCACGGCGATGATCACCAGCACGACAACCGCGAAGAAAATCTTCGCTGGCGTGAAAATACTGCTTCCCGGTGTTGGGGTCGGCGTCGCTGGTGGCGCGTTTTTCGCCGCCAGTTGGCCTTGCGCATACTGCATCCGCTGGACTGTGTCGTAATCGTCCGGCTTTATTTTCAGAGCGGCTTGATAGTCTGCAATGGCCTTTTCGTACTCCAACATCGCTGCGTAGGTCGCGCCGCGTTTCACCAACGCATCCTCGTTATTCGGGTCCTTTTGCAGGATCGTCGTGTAATCTTCCACCGCCGCCGGAAAGTTCTTTAGGTTCCGGTTCGCCCAAGCGCGCCGATCATAACTTTGTGGATCGTTCGGATCTTTTTGGATCGCCGCGTTAAAATCGGCGACTGCTTTGTCCCATTGCGATAATCCAACGTAGGCAAAACCCCGGAACTTGTAGCAGAGCGCTTCATCGCCCTTTAGCTCGATTGCCTTGTTCGCGTCGGCTAACGCCGCGTCATATTGCCGCAGTAAATCCTCGGTCTGCGAGCGCTCGACGTAGCCGCCAGCCTCCTTGGGCGCGAGTTCGATCTCCTTTGAAAAATCCGTGATCGACGAGGTGTATCTCATTGACGCGCCAGCCTGATCTCCGGCCAGTTCCGCCACCCGCCCTGCCGCACGATAGGCTGTCCCGCGGTCGTGATAGCAGCGCGGATCATCAGGTGCTATTTCCACCGCCTTATTGAATTCAGCCAGCGCCTGGTCGAATTGTTTGGCGCCCGCCAGCTCGATCCCTTTCATTCGATGCGCGTCCGCGTCTCCGCCACCGTGGCGTTTCGCATAAATTCCGGGAGCCGCAAAAAATAGTGCTGATAGTAAAATCGACAAAGTGAGTGTTGTTCGAGTCTTCATGTTCTCCTCCGCCCCAATTTTTGAGCGATTAATGCCGCGCAAGCCAGCAAATTAAACTGCGAAATCATGACGCCATGCCACAATCAGCCGCATGGAGCGAAACACCCGGCAACTCTCCCGAGGATACGCCGCGGTGTTCGCGACCGTGGCCCTCTGGTCACTACCATCGCTTTTTCTATTCTACCTCAATCGCTTCTACGATCCGTGGTCGCAAAACTTTTACCGTTACGCCGTGGCCTGTCTCGCCATCGTCCCATTCGTCCTCTTTCAATTTCGACGCGGACCCAAGATCGACATCCGCGCCGTCGGCCTTTGCTTGATTCCCTGTCTGCCAAATGTTGTCCACCAAATCACTCAGGTCGTCGCGCTGTTTTACATGGGGCCCGGTGTCTACGCCATCATCGCGCGAACGTCGGTAATTTTCACGGCGCTGCTCGCGCTCGCGTTTTTTCCCGAGGAGCGCTACGTCATTCGCCAATGGCAATTTCAACTTGGAACGCTGCTTGGATTGCTCGGCGCGTTCGGCGTCATCTGGTTTCAATCAAGCGGGCAAGATCGATCCCGCGACGGCGGGACTTGGCCCGGCCTTGTCATCGCCTTCGTCGCGATCTTTTGCTGGGCGCTTTACGGAGTGCTGGTTAAGCGTCCATCCGCAAAGCTCGGTTCCATCCGCAGTTTCGGAATAATCAGCCTCATCACTTCGGCGCTGCTGCTTCCGCTGACACTCGCTTTTGGAAAAATCGGCACCCCGCTTCACGTCACTGCACACGTGAACTTGATCCTCATCATTTCTGCCGTGAGCTGCATCACACTTGCGCACGTTTTGTATTACGTCGCCATTCACGAGATCGGTGTTGCCCTCGCGCAAACACTCCAACTCCTCTGCCCCATCGGCGCGCTCGGTCTATCCGCCCTCATTTTCCACGAACGCCTCACCCCGGCCCAATTGATTAGCGCCGCCATTCTGCTCGTCGGCGCATTCTTGGCCATGCGCACTAAACCCGCCGCTGTTGTCGAAGCCGCCGAAAATCTTTAGAATACCGACTGAATAGACTTCTACAGTGCCGTCTACAGCGCGATGAATTTGAAGCCGTATCTCAAATCCCGGCAGAACAGAATCGATCGGGCGCTGGATCGATATCTGCCGGAGGAGAACGTCAAGCCGGCGACGATCCACAAGGCGATGCGCTACAGTTTGTTCGCCGGCGGGAAACGGTTGCGACCGATTCTTTGTCTGGCCGCGGCTGAAGCGTGCGGCGGCAAGATCGACAATGCCCTGCCACTCGCGTGCGCGATGGAATGCATCCACACCTATTCCCTTGTGCACGATGATCTCCCGAGCATGGACGACGACGATCTCCGCCGTGGCCGTCCGACCTGCCACAAAGTTTTCGGTGATGGCATCGCAGTTCTCGCAGGTGACGCCTTGCTGACGATCGCGTTCGAAATCGTCTCACGCGCGAAGCCGACTTCTCGCTATGACATGTCGATTTTATTGCGCGAGCTCGCCGTTGCTGCCGGCAGCCAAAAACTAATCGCCGGACAAGTCGCGGATCTCGAAGGCGAAGGAAAAAAGATCGACATGGCAGGGCTGCGCTACATTCACGAAAACAAGACTGCCGCGATTCTAACAACTTCCGTTCGACTCGGCGCGATGAGTGCGAATGCCAATTCGAAACAACTCGCAGCGATCACAAAATTCGGACGCGCGCTCGGTCTCGCGTTTCAAGTGATCGACGACATTCTCGATGTGACACAGACGAGCGAGAAACTCGGCAAGAGCGCGGGCAAAGATGTCGCCGCGCAAAAAGCGACTTATCCCGCGATCATCGGTTTGGACAAATCGCGCGCCGAAGCGAAAAGACTCACAAAGCAAGCGCACGCTGCACTGTCGACTTTCGGTGTAAAAGGCGACGCGCTGCACGCCCTCGCAAATTATCTCCTCAAGCGCGAATACTAATCTTGTAGCGGCCGCCGTCCCCGGGCGGCAAGCCAATCGAAAACGCCGCTGAGACAGGGGTCTCTACAGGTTAGGCCAGGGCCAGATTTGGATCGATCTCTTCGGTCACATTAGAACTGGCGCCGCTCTCCAGTTTGAGCATCGCCGCGAACGCGATCATCGCCGCGTTGTCAGTGCACAACCACTGTTCGGCCGTTTTGAATTCCGAATGTTGACGTTTGCATGCTTCGCCGAGTTGCTCTCGCAGTTCCCGATTGCAACTGACGCCGCCGCTGAGCGTGACAAGGTCGACATGGTGCTTTTTCGCGGCGTCGATTGTTTTCCGAACGAGAACATCGATAATCGCCTGTTGAACCGACGCGCAAAGATCGGCCAGAAAATCGCCGCGCAAAGTCGGCAACAAATAACGCACGGCCGTTTTTAAGCCGCTGAAGCTGAAATTTTCTGATTCGGGCATGCTGCGCGGCAAATCGAATCGCTTGGGATCACCGTTAATCGCGTACCTTTCGATTTCAGGTCCGCCAGGATATCCGAGGCCTAATAACTTCGCGATTTTGTCGAACGCTTCGCCGGCCGCATCGTCAACGGTGCGGCCAATAACTTTATAATCACCCACACCGCGGACGAAGATCAACATCGTGTGTCCGCCGCTGACAACCAGCGAAACATTCGGCCTGATTTCAGTTTCGCCGAAGAATGGCGAGAGCAAATGCCCTTCGAGATGATTGATCGCGAGATACGGCTTGCCGAAACCGATCGCGAGCCCTTTCGCGATTGACGCCCCGATCATCAATGAACTGGCCAAACCCGGTCCGCTCGTCGCGGCGAACGCGTCGACCTTTGAAATGTCGATCTTTGCTTCGCGCGTGACGCGCTCAAGTAACCGCGGCGCGTGCACAAGGTGATTTCGCGATGCGACTTCTGGCACCACACCGCCGAATTTTTCATGCTCGGCAATTTGTGACGCAACTTCGCCCGCGAGCAGTTTGCGATCACGCAGAAGCGCGACGGCTGTTTCGTCGCAGGAAGTTTCGAGCGCTAAGATTGTCATGAGATAGATTGTAGGGCAGGCGCTCCGCCTGCCAAATGCGGCAACCGATGCGGTCGCCCTACAATAATTCAGCGACGGTCATAGACCGCCGCTACAGCTATTTCTTAATTGCTTCGCCTTTGGGCGCGTTTTGCTGGGCGTAAATCATCACGCCTTTGAGCGCGTCGATCGCGCGCAGCATCTGAGGATCCGTGCTCTTGATGAAATTCTTGTCGTCCTCCGGCTTGATCGTGTCGCCACTGCTACGCGCGACAAAAAGTTGGCGTTCCTGCTCCACGCTCATCGGAACTCGAATGTTTGGCGCGACACCATTGCCATGGATGACCTGTTTACTCGGCGTGTAATACTTCGCTGTGGTGAAACGCAGCGCCGATCCGTCCGGCAGTTGCATCACATTTTGGACCGACCCTTTTCCGAAGGTTGTTTCGCCCACAACGATTGCGCGGTGTAAATCTTTGAGTGCGCCGCAGACAATCTCCGCGCCGCTGGCACTGCCTTCGTTCACCAAGACCGCCATCGGAAAGTTTGGCCGCTGTTTCGCGACACCGGAGGTGGTGTAATCGCGCTGCTGCGACGCGACGCGACCCTGCGTGGAAACGACCTTGGTGTTCGGCGGCAAGAATTGCGCGCACACGTCGACCGCGCTGTTTAGTAGACCGCCGGGATTGTTGCGAAGATCGAGAATCAGGGCCTGCATCCCTTGCTTTTGCAATTCATCGAGCGCTTTCGACAACTCATCGGCGGTCGGCTCGTTGAACTGAATCAGCCGCACGTAAGCAATCTTGAACGAGCCGGTCAGATCGGGATCGAGCAGTCGCGCGCCTTTGACGCTTTGCACTTTGATCTCGGCGCGCTCGAGCGCGTAATCCTTGACCTCCTTCGTCGACGGGCGAATCAACGTGAGCGAAATTTTTTGGCCGGGCGCGCCCCGCAAATGATTGATCACGTCCTGCAAATCCATCTTCTCAGTCGAAGTCCCGTTGATTTTCAGAATCTGATCGCCGGAGAGAATACCGGCCCTGGCCGCGGGCGTGTCCTCCATCGGCGTGACGACCGTGGGCAGGCCATTTTTGATTGCGACTTCAATGCCCAAACCGTTGAAGCGGCTGCGCGTGTCTTCCTGCATGTCGCGAAAATCGTTTGGGTCCATGAACTGGCTATGCGGATCGAGCGAGCCGAGCATCCCCTTCAGCGCCGCCGTGATCAGGTCGTGGTAGCTCGTTTTGTTTCCATCGACATAATCCTGGCGGATCAACTCCACCGCCTTGGCGAAAATGGCGATTTGGGAATAGCCGCTATCGTCATCTTGATCAGCCGCGCGCAAGCTGTGGAAGCCGATGCTGAAAAGCAGAGCGAGAACCAACAGACCGAACGCTCCGACAACGATACGGCGCTTCATCTTGGATTGAGCCTGCAAACGGTCGGACATTCGCTCATCCAAAATTTTTGGCAACGTGCAAAGCGTCGTCTAAACTTGCGCCGCCGTGTCGATAGTTCGTCCAAGG
>JALYKJ010000172.1 GCA_030774845.1 Verrucomicrobiota bacterium | reverse complement strand
GAATACAACAAGATGCGCCAGGCCGGCATCACGACTGAATTGCTTGAGATCGCGACCGCGCAAATGGCGCTCGGCGGATAATCAGATTTATGAATAAAGGAAACATCGTTCAAGTGATCGGTCCGGTAGTGGACGTGGAATTTTCGGACGTGAAGCAGCTGCCGAAAATCTACAACGCGCTCGAGATCGAATACGAAGTCAACGGCAACCCGACCAAGCTCACACTCGAAGTGCAACAGCATCTCGGCGAAAGCTGGGTCCGGACAATCGCCATGTCGTCGACCGAAGGTTTGAAGCGCGGAATGAGCGTCAACGACACCGGCGCACCAATCAGCGTGCCGGTGGGCGAAGGCGTGCTCGGCCGTTTGTTCAATGTCACCGGCGATCCGGTTGATAATCGCGGCCCGGTGAAATTCACCAAGCGCTATCCAATTCACCGGCCCGCGCCGAAACTGACCGAACAGGATACGAAAATCCAGATCCTCGAAACCGGAATCAAGGTCATCGACTTGATTTGTCCGTTCTCGAAAGGCGGCAAGGTCGGCGCGTTCGGCGGCGCCGGCGTCGGAAAAACGGTTGTGATCATGGAGCTGATCAACAACATCGCCAAAGGTCATGGCGGTGTTTCCATGTTCGCGGGGGTGGGCGAGCGCAGCCGCGAAGGCAACGATCTTTACAAGGAAATGAGCGAGGCGGGCGTGATCGATCAAAAGGATTTGTCGAAGTCGAAAGTGGGAATGGTTTTCGGCCAGATGAACGAGCCGCCGGGCGCGCGTTTGCGGGTGGGACTGTCGGCGCTGGCGATGACGGAATTTTTCCGGGACGAACGCAATCAGGACGTCCTTCTCTTCATCGACAATATCTTTCGATTCTCGCAAGCCGGCTCGGAAGTCTCGGCATTGTTAGGCCGAACGCCGAGCGCGGTCGGTTATCAGCCGACGCTTTCGGCGGAAATGGGCGACTTGCAGGAACGAATCACCTCGACCAAGAAAGGATCGATCACTTCGTTCCAGGCAGTGTACGTTCCGGCGGACGATCTGACTGATCCGGCGCCGGCGAATACCTTCGCGCATTTGGATTCGACCATCGTGCTCGAGCGTTCCATCGCCGAGCTTGGAATTTATCCCGCGGTTGATCCGCTCGCTTCGACGTCGAAATCGCTCGCGCCGGAAATTGTCGGCGAAGAGCATTACAACGTCGCGCGCGGCGTGCAGCGCGTCTTGCAGCGCTACAAAGATTTGCAGGACATCATCGCCATTCTCGGAATGGACGAACTAAGTCCGGAAGACAAGCTGACCGTTTATCGCGCGCGCAAGATCCAACGGTTTTTGAGTCAACCGTTCCACGTCGCCGAAGTTTTCACCGGCAGCAAAGGCCAGTACGTTTCGATTGCCGAGACAGTGCGCGGCTTCAAGGAAATTCTCGACGGCAAGCATGACGAGGTTCCGGAAACGAACTTCTACATGAAGGGCAACATCGACATGATCCACGACTGATTTTCGAATCTCGAATGGCGATTTTCGATTTCAAACTATGAATGAACAGGAATTGAAGCAACGAACTAACAAGTTCGCGTTGCGTATTCTTGATTTAGCGGATGCACTTCCACAGACCCGCAGTGGAAACGTCATCGCTGGTCAGATAATCAGGAGCGGTACTTCGGTGGCGGCAAATTATCGGGCTCTCTGCCGTGCGAAATCGCGGGCCGATTTTATTAACAAGACTAGCATTGTAGAAGAAGAAGCCGACGAGAGTTGTTTCTGGCTACAATTGCTTATCGATCGTGGCTTGCTTGCCGCCGGTCGAGTTCAGCCGTTATTGAAAGAGGCGAACGAACTAACGGCTATTTTTGTCGCGAGTCGCAAGACGGCCGCGCGGCAGAAGCCAATCGAAAACCGAAAACCGAAAATCGAAAATCAATGACGCTGAAACTCGAAATCGTTACGCCGGAGGAAAAAATTTATTCCGAGGACGTGGACATGGTCACGTTGCCGGGAGCCGAAGGCGAGCTAGGCGTTTATCCGAAACACGTTCCGGTGCTGACGACGTTGAAACCGGGTGAGCTTCGCGTCGTCAAAGACGGACGCGAAACGGCGATGGCGGTTGGCGAAGGCTTCGTCGAAATTAAAGCGGATGGTGTTTCAGTTTTGACCGACATGGCGCTGGAAGCGGAGAAGATCGACATCGCTGCTGCCGAAGCCGCAGTCGAGCGCGCAAAAGCGGCAATGAAGGAGGATCACGGGGCGGAGGAGGTCGCCGCGATCCAAGCGTCGCTGCAAAAAGCGCTGGCGCAATTGCACGTCAAACGGCGCCGGCATCGCGGCTAAGCAGAGCGTTGTAGAGGCGGTCGCCGCGGCGACCGCCTGTATATGCTACATTAAAAGCTTG
>JALYKJ010000171.1 GCA_030774845.1 Verrucomicrobiota bacterium | reverse complement strand
GGCCCCGCCTCCGCGCGACATAGGCTAGCGATTCAGGAATCTGGCTGCTATTCGGCAGGAACTGACGTGCTTGCTCAAAGTAACGCACTGCGGTGTCATAATCCTTCAGGCAGGCGTAGTGGTAATGTCCCTTGGCCAATACGGCCTCGGCGAGATTGGGCTGAAGAGCGAGCGCGGTTTCGGCTGCCTGTCGTGTCTCTTCACGAAGGGCGACCGTTGGTTGAAGAGTCAGCGTGATGTAGCCGGTCGCATCCACGTATGACAGCAGCGCCCAACCAAGGGCGAACTTCGGGTCCAATCGCACCGCTTCTTTGAGATATTTCTGCGCGCCAAGGGCGTTGGCGGGCGTGTTGGCCGTTTTCAGTGCATAAGCCAGACCATGCAGGTAGGCGTCGTAAGCCTCGGGCTTGTCCGTCGGTTTAGCGACGATGACTTGCTCTTCCCGACCGCTGAGGTGCGCCCGCAACTGCTCGGCGATGGCTTTGGCCACGTCACTCTCGACCGAAAAGATGTCGGTCAGCTTTCTATCGTAGGTATCGGCCCAAAGATGGGAATCATTGGCTGCTTTGATCAGCTGCACGTTGACGCGCACCGCCTCGCCGCTCTTCTGCACGCTTCCTTCCACGATGTGGGCGACGCCAAGTTGCTTTGCGATCTCGGGCAGATTTTCCGGCGCGCTCTTGTAATGCTGGGTCGATGTGCGTGAGATCACCTTCAGATCGGCGATCTTCGATAAGCGCGTCAGAATCTCGTCCTGGATGCCATTGGCGAAGTAGGCGTTGTCGGGATCGCGGCTAAGATTTTCGAAGGGCATCACGGCGATGCTTTTTTCCGGAATGGCTGACAAGATGACAGAACTTTTTGGCTTTTGCTGTTGCCAGAAAAGAAAGCTGCCGATCACCAATACTGCGATGAGGATCAAGACCGCTGCGCCAATCAACGGCCACTTTGAAATCGCCGACTTTGGACTCGTTTTCGCCGCGGCCGAGTCCGAGCCGGACTGGCGTTTGGCCGCCCCTACATCCGCCCGTTTGAATTTCTCGGGCAGCTCGCGATTCCCAAGCTCGGCGGTGAAAAGATTTACGATCTCGATCTTCTCGCCATGCTTCACTTCGCATTCGCCGATATGATAAAGATGCGGCCGCCAATGTTTGAATTGCTCGAGATCTTCGGCGACCCGCTTCGAGAGCAAGATGTGACCGGCATCGCCGCATTCCATTACCCGTTGTGCCGTGTTGATACCTGCGCCCGCGACATTGGCGCGGCCGCTTACGTCCACTACGCCACTGACCGGGCCGCTATTGACGCCCATGCGTAACCGCAGGTTTGAGTGTTGCTCCTTAATCGAGCGACTGATCTCCAGCGCGCATTCGACCGGATCTTCCGGGCTATGATAGAAAATCAACGCCATCCCATCGCCAGTGGCGAGTTTCAGCAATCGCTTTGCGCTTTCCTCTTTACGGAATTCGTCCGTTGATTGGACAATTTGATTCAGCTTTTCAATAGCGGCGCGCTGATCGTCGCTCGCCATCTTGGAATACGCGACGATATCGATGAAGAGAACGTGCGCGATCTCGAGCGCGATCTCCTTTTTAACTTCGGCCACCATTCGCTGCACGATACTGCACAAAGCCTCCGCCTGCTTCAAGCAATGAGGTCGGGAGGACACAAGCTGACGAAACCGCCGAACGGTGCGAGCCGCACTGGCATCAACGCCCAACTCCCAATGCTGAAGTCAGAAAGAAATTGGATCCGCCTTCGCCAAGACTTCGGCGTGACAAGTTGTTGTATTCACGCCGCCAGCCCTGTAAAAGACTCCTCTCAACTTCTCAACAACCTCAACCTCTCAACCTCTCTCATATGGCCGATACATACGTTCCGATGATCAGTTCCGGCATAGCCGGTCCGCTCGGCGTGCTGCACCTTCCGCGGATGTGGCAGAAAGTTTCACTCGAAGCGCAAGGAAAGCTCGCCACCGGTTATCCCGGCATTGGCAAAGGGTTCGACGCGATGACTTGCGCCGCACTCGGGCTCGATGAGCAAGCAGTGAAAGATTTCATCAAGAAAAACAAACCGACTTATCCCGAGTTCGAGGCCTGGGTGAAGAAAAACGCGAAATCGTTAGATCGACAATCGATCGAAAAACATAACGCCGCCGTGCGCGGTTATGATCATGATGACGCAACGCGCAAAGGCGTTCTTGGTTTATGCGCCATTCCTGATGACGAAGTCGCCCCGAAAGATGCGGTGAACCTGAATAATCTCGACGACTGGTACGAGTTTCACCAAGCAGTTCTGAAATAGTCCGAGCCGGACTGGCACTAAGGAAGACTGCGGTAAGACATCGCGGATTGACGTGCGCGCACGCGGCGTGGAGCATTCATACATGCCGCTGCTGACTTACGCCAACTATCTCGATCTAGAGAAGCTGCTCACCCTGCAGAAGCCGCGGTCAACCCCGCCCGAGCACGACGAGATGCTGTTCATCATCATTCATCAGACCTACGAGCTTTGGTTCAAGCAGCTGCTCCATGAGTTCGAGAAAATAAAAAGGAATTTTTCGGCGGGTGATTTATTCGGCGCGATTCACTCGTTCAAGCGTGTCCGCACAATCATGAAAGTGCTGGTGGCGCAGGTGGACATTCTCGAAACCATGACACCGACTTCGTTCTCGAGCTTTCGCGATCGGCTCGAAACCGCATCGGGATTTCAATCGGTCCAGTTCCGCGAAATGGAGTTCGTACTCGGTTACAAGCGCGAATCGACGCTCAAATATGTGAAACCAGATTTTCCGGGCGCGGATCGGCTCCAGGAACGACTCAAGGAACGCACGGTGATTGATCATTTCTATGATTTTCTGGAGACGCGGGGCGCGAAAATTCCAGCGGACCTGAAAACGCGCGATTTAACGCAACCGAACGGACCGAACGAGCAGGTGCAAAAGGAAATTCTAAAGCTCTACAAGTCTTCCCCCGAAGTCTCGATCCTTTTCGAATTGATGACCGACTTCGATGAAGGACTTCAGGAATGGCGTTATCGCCACATCAAACTGGTCGAGCGCACGATCGGCGCGAAAAAAGGCACCGGCGGATCGCCCGGTGTGCCGTTTCTCAAGGAGTCGCTCTTCAAGCCGATCTTCCACGATCTCTGGGCCATCCGCCACGAAATGTGACCGGCGCAAAGCGCCGGGAAGAAAACGCCCAACGCTCAACGTCCAACACCCAACGCCGAAGTCATAAGGCTTAATCTGGAAGCCAAGAATCCAGGAAGGCATTAATCAGGAACGCAAGAATCAAGGAAAGGGATTTCCGAGATAGAAGGTAAAGCTGCGAGGGTAGCAGCGAAGGAGCGAGGGGAGCGACTGAGTTTCAAAGCAGGATCCGAAGGCTCCATTTTAGGACATTCCCATTTCATGGTTTCCTGGCTTCCTGATTCAACTCTGAATCTGTCAAATCCGCGTAATCCGCGGTTAGTTATCTAACCCGAGAAATTCGCGGGCGGTTTCGGAAAGAACCTGCGCTTTTTCTTTTGGCGAAAGATCGACAATCGATTCGATGAGCTTGCCGGGCTTGGCTTCGCCGAGCGGAAATGGATAATCAGATCCGAACGCGACGCGTTGCGGGCCAAAAAGTTTGAGCAGCAAGTTTAGCGCGTCGGCGTCGTGGACGAGTGAGTCGACGTAAAATCGCGCCGGCGAGCCGCCTTTGGCATTATCAGAACGCGCCAGATACTCTCGAGGGTTCCTCTTGTTATCAATCGCGACCAAATCCGGGCGGACATGAAACGCGTGCTCGATCCGGCCGATCGTGAACGGAAAGGCGCCGCCGCCGTGAGCAAAACCGACGCGCAGTCTAGGAAACCGTTCGAAAACGCCGCCGAACACCATCGAACAGATGGCGAGCGAACTTTCGGCCGGCATACCGACGAGCCACGGCAACCAGTATTTCGGCATTCGCTCCGTGCCCATCATGTCCCAGGGATGAACAAAAATTGCGGCGTTCAAGTCCTGTGCCGTTTTCCAAACGATATCGAGCAAAGGATGATCGAGGTTGCGACAATCGGGGCCGTGACAGTGATCGTTCGGATCGACATGAGTGCCGATCTCAACGCCGCGGAGACCAAGTTCGCGCACACAGCGGGTCAGTTCCTGCCCGGCAAGATCGACATCTTGCAGCGGGATTGTCCCGAGACCGGCAAATCGTTTCGGATTGGCGCGGACGACTTCAGCAATGTGGTCATTCAAGAGGCGGCAAAGATCGAGCGTATCTTTCGGTTTCGCCCAGTAACTGAACATTACCGGCACCGTGGAAAGGACCTGCATCGATACGTCGGCCCGATCCATCTCTTCAATTCGGCGTTTCGGTTCCCAAACGTTGTCGGTGATCTCCCGAAAGACGCGGTCGCCGATCATCATTCGCGCGCTGCATTTGTCGCAGTGCTCGAGCCTAACGAATCCGGGATAGCCGAACTTTTTGTCCAGATCGGGCCATTCGCGCGGCAGGATGTGCGTGTGGATGTCGATCTTCAAGGAGAGTGACGAGTGAGTCCGAGCCGGACAGGCATTAGTGACATGTGACAAGATGCAAGCAAGCTCAGTTTCTGGTGCTAATCACTGGTCACTTGCCGCTGGTCACTTCTTGAATGGTTTGACCGGCTGCGGCTGCGGCACTTTCGTGCCACACTTTTTGCAGGTACGCCGAGCGTCGTCGTTCCAGAAATCGAGCATCGCCTTGCTAAAATGTTCGACGATGTCGGCGCAATCGAAATCGATGTCTTCGACCAGCGCCCCGCATTTGTCGCAATAGAAGATCACGTGTTCGTGTTCTCCGGGCGGACGGCGCCGCTCGACCACAACGCCGATCGTGTCGGGCGGACGGACCGGCGCATGCGGAACATTCGGCGGGATAAAGAACGTTTCACCTTCGCGCACGAGATGATCGACGATCCGGTCGCCTTCGCGGATGCGCACTTTGATGTCGCCTTTGAGCTGATAAAAATATTCTTCCGAGTCGACCAGATGAAAATCGTTCCGCGCGTTCGGACCTTTGATCACCATCACAAAAAAATCGCGCCCGTCGTAGAGATAACGATTGCTCACCGGCGGTTTGAATTTTTCGCGGTTCTGTTCGATCCAATTTTCCAGATTGATCGGCGGCTGAACGGCACGAGTAATGCGTTCTTTCGGAGATGATGTCGCATTTTTCGTAAGAGTGGCCATGGAACGACCGTATTTGCCTTGATGGAGATCGTCAACCAGGTCCGAGCCGGACTGGCATTAGGACTGCTTGATCCACCAAAGATGAAATGTTTCGCATTGAATCGCCTAACTAACTACGCGTTAATATTCGACCTTTTATGAAACGGCTTTGGCTACTTCAGTTGGCACTCGTGGCGGCGATCGCCGCGTTGTTTAGCAGCTGCGAGGAAATGCCGCAGCAAATACAGAAGCCGCTCGCCGCGATCATGCCAACGCCAGCGCCGGGTTGGTGGAATGACGAAGGCGCCTCAGGCTCGTCGCGCATCGTTGTTCATGTCTCCGAGCAAAAAGCCTACTTTTACAAAGGAAAGCATTTGGTCGGCGAATCGACCGTTTCCACAGGCAAGAAGGGCTTTTCGACTCCACCCGGCCATTATTCCATCGTCTCTAAAGACAAGAACCATTTCTCGAGTGAATTCGGTGATTACGTCGATAGCGAAGGTAACATCGTGGTACAAAACATCGATGTGCGAAAAGACAGCCGTCCCCGCGGAACGCATTTCGATCCGGCGAAGATGCCGTATTGCATGCACTTCAACGGTGGTTATGCGATGCACCAGGGCTACGTCCCGCCATATGCGGCCTCACATGGTTGCATTCGTTTGCCGGAAGGGATGGCGGCACGTTTCTATAACAACGCGCCGGTTGGTACGTCGATGACGGTAAAGGAATAGATGACCGAACTCATCGGCGACGTCGTTGGGTTCCGCGAGATGATCCACTCGCACTAAGCTCAAGCGATCAGTTCGAAGAACTTGTTGAGATCGATGTTGCCGCCGGAAACAATGGCGACGATCGGACCCTGGCCCGCTTTTCCAGTCAATGCCGCCGCCAATGGCAATGCGCCCGCGCCTTCAGAAATGATTCGCGCTTTTTCAGCCATCATGCGCATCGCCTTCTTCGTTTCTTCCAACGTGACGACGATATAATCGTCCACCAGCGGTTTCATCCGCTCCCACATTCGCGGAAACATGCTCTGACCGCCGGCGCCGTCGACGAATGATGCTTTCCAATTTTTAAGAACCTGCGCCGAACCTTTCCCGAACGACAATGCGGCCGGCGCGGCGGTCTCGGGTTCCGCGCCGAAAATTTTGGTATCTGGTTTGACTGCTTTGATCGCGCTCGCCACTCCGGTAATCAAGCCGCCGCCGCCAATGCTGGCGATAATCGCTTTTGTGTCGGGCGCGTCTTCCAGAATTTCGAGGCCCATCGTGCCATGGCCGGCAATAAAATTGTGATCGTCGAACGGATGGACAAACGTTCCTTCAACGCCTGGAAACGCACGATCATCCAGCGCTTTCCAGGCAACATCGTATGAAACCGGAACTAATTTTGCGCCGAGCGCGCGCATTCGTTCGATTTTAGATTCAGGCGCAGTTTCGATGACGACGACCGCGCAAGGAACGCCGGCCTGCCGCGCGGCATAAGCGACCCCCTGCCCCGCGTTGCCAGCACTAATTGTCCAGACGCCGCGTCTGCGCGCCGATTCAGAGAGCATCGCGACCGCGTTGGCAGCGCCGCGCAGTTTATAGGCGTTAATCGGCTGAAGATTCTCGAGCTTCAACCGAATATCAGGAAAATCCGGTCCGAGCTCCAATCGGACGAGCGGCGTTCGCAAGATTGTCTTCGCGATCCGCTGCCGCGCATCTTTGATTTCGTCCAGCTTGATCGGCCGGACGGGGTCGAGCATTGCAGGCATTTAGTGTCGATCCATTCGACTACGCTCAGGACAAGCCTTATCCCGGCGGCCAGGCCAGCGCGCGTTTGCCTAACAAATGAACGTGTAGATGAGGCACGCTTTCGCCGGCATCAGGTCCGCTGTTGATTACGACCCGATAGCCTGATTTCTCGACGCCGAGCTTTTTCGCCAACTCACCCGCGACCAGCAATAGTTTTCCAAGAACGGCGCGCTCGGCTTCAGTGGCGGCGGCCAAACGCGGGATCACTTTTTTCGGTACGATCAGCACATGGACCGGGGCTTGCGGATTTACATCATGAAAAGCGATCGCATCGTCATCTTCCCAAATAATTTTCGCCGGAATCTCACGCGCGATAATTTTTTCGAAGATCGTCATGGCAAATCAGAGGTCAGAAGTCAGAGATCAGGCATCAGCAATCAGCGCAGCGAACATTTTAGCCGTTCGCTGGTCGTCGATGTCAGCCGTTCCCGAATGAAGCAGACAATTTCCTCCCGTAAAGCATCGCAGGCGCGGGTCCAGACCCGGGTGCAACGCAAATGTTTCACGCACCCTTGCAACGAACAAAGTTGCAAATTGTCGACGCCGGTCTCGATTAGCGAACTGAGCCGCTTTTCGAGAAGATCGAAGAAGGCGAGCTCGTAGCCGCTGCCGGCTTGATGCGCGATATCAACCAACGAAATCGAGATGGGAGGCGGTGCCGGCGCGAAATACGGAATGATTTCCTTGTAGCCGATCGCTTTGAGGACGTACTGCACCGTTTCCTGAAGGTGCTTGAAGGCGACGACGTTCTCATCGTTCCGCAGATGCAGATAAAACGCGATGCTCTCGGTGACGTGTTCGGTTAGCCACCAACTCGGATAACCGGCCTGGTCGGCGGCGTGATTGATGGCGGCGTGCAACCAACTGCGGTCGAACTCAAAGAGCTGACCCGAGTCGCAACGCAGATAGGGAAATTCTTCTTTAAACGCGACCATGATTTACTTAATCGGGTGGAAATAATTCGCGCTGTTTTGAGTCCGGCTTCGCCGTCTTGCCCAACGCCTGGATGGCGTCGACGAATTGATCGACATCTTCGAAGCGCCGATGAATCGAGGCGTAACGAAGATACGCGACCTCATCGATCCCGCGCAATTTTTCGAGGACCTTTGCCCCAATAGCGGTCGATTGGACTTCGCGGCCGCCGGTTTCCAGATCGTGGACGATTTCATCGACGAGCTGCTCGAGGGTCAACAAACTGGTGGAACGTTTCTCGAAAGCCTTGGCAATGCTGCCGGCGAGCTTGCGTCGATCGAACGGCTCGTGGGTGCGATCGCGTTT
>JALYKJ010000170.1 GCA_030774845.1 Verrucomicrobiota bacterium | reverse complement strand
GCAAATACTCTGTTGAGCCGAGTGCGAAATTCTGCGCCCAGAAAGTCGCCACACACGAGCCGATCGATAATGCGAACAACGGAATCTTTTCGATCACCAGTCTTGCGATTGTCGATCTTACTTCTGTCCTCTGAGTCCGACTCAGCGGCCAATAATCGAGCAACAGCAGAACGATCGGCAGCGTCACCAGCATCGGTTTCGACATCAACCCGAACGCGAACAAGATCGACATTGTCAGGTAGCGGCCGATGGTTTGCTTTCTCGTGTACGCGACGTACGCCAGCAGCGTGAGCATGAAGAACATTCCGCTGAGCACATCTTTGCGCTCCGCGACCCAGGCGACGGATTCGACGCGCAAAGGATGAATCGCGAAAACGGCGGCAACAAATGCGCTCAACCACAGCGCACCCGTCATTTGTTCGAGCACAAGAAAAAGCAACACCGCGCCTGCGCTGTGCAGCAGCACACTCATAAAATGATGCCAGCCCGGCTGCACTCCGAAGAGCTGACAATCCAGCATGTGCGAGATGGAGGTAAGCGGATGCCAGTTTTGGGAATGAACGTGCGTGAACGCCCAAAGAACGCTCTGCCACGTCACGCCCGCGCGGATGTGCGCGTTTTCAAGCACGTAGAGTGGGTCGTCGTAATTGACGAATTGGTGGCCAAGCGTTTGTCCAAAAACGGTCCACGTGATTGCGACCAAGGCAACGCAGATCGCGAACTTCAAAGCCAGTTTAGCGCGCACGATTGCCATCATCTCTCTGTAGAGGCAGCCGTGTCGGCTGCGTGAACAAGAGTTTCGCACGCGACACGGGTGCCGCCACAGCTTCCGTTGAATTAAGATGCCCGTCAGGCCGTTGCAAACAAGTTGTCAATCTTACGCACGACAGTCATCATCGCGACCATGAGCGACGCGACCGAGCCGCTGAGGATCTCAGTCTGCCTAAACAATCAATAGGTGAGAAAATCAAGCGCCGCCCTGTCTGCGGTTTTAACTGCGCAAACATGTTTTTCTTACCAACTAATGCCCAGGCGCTGTCTCGTGGTAAGGCGATCCCGCCTGGTAAAGCACGATTTTGTTTCGAAGCGATTCCGCCAATCCGGTTACACCGTGTGCCTCAGCCAATTCCAGTGCATGCCGAGCGGTCTCCACAGCCTCCGAGAACTGTCCGCTCTCCGCATATGCCGCCGCCAAAGTGTGAAGAATAACAGGATCGTCCCCGCCCGTGAGCCGATTTGCTTTCTGGGCCAACTCCACGGCCTTGGCGCCGTTGCGCACCGATGGGTTGGACGAAGTTGCCAACAGCCAAGCCAGATTGTTTTGGATGAGAATTGATCCGGGCTCGCTCTGCAAAGCTTTCTGATAATGAAGAACCGCCTCTCCGATTAGTCCCTTCTGACGAAGAGCATTGGCCAAATTGTTGTGTGCATTGGCATAATCGGGTCGCAATTCCAGAGCTTTCCGGTAGTGAAGGATTGCCTCGTCGATCTCGCCTTCCTTACGAAGAGCGTTGCCAATACTATAATGGCTTTCCGCGTGATCGAACGGCAGTTCCAGTGTCTTCTGGTAGTGACGAATTGCCTCATCGATGTCGCCCTTCTGAAGAAGCGCGCTGGCCAAATTGCTGTGCGCTAAGGCGTACGCAGGCTGTTTTTCGAGGGCTTTTTCAAAGTGAGTAATCGCTTCGTCCACTTGGCCTTCTTGCAATAGAGCGCCCCCAAGATTGTTGTGCGCGTCTGCGCTATCGGCCGATATCATGAGGGCCGTTTGGAACTGAGCCATTGCTTGGTCGATCAGACCCTTCTGCAGAAGCGCGTTGCCCAGATTGCTGTGCCCTCCCGCAACATTGGGCGATATCTCAAGGACCTTCTCGAAATGCGTGATCGCTTCGTCCACGTCGCCTTTTTCCTGCAAAAGCAAGCCCAGATTGCTATGTGCCATCCAACAAACGGGGTTGCGTGCAATCGTCGTCCGCCAAAGCGTTTCAACGTCGGCGTACTGTCGGCTTTGGCGCCAGGTCAACGCGCCGAGAGTCAATAGTAGTAGAACGCAAAGCACCTGCCGGAGAGCGGCCATTCTCGGCGTCAACGAATCCAACCCGATGGTGATTCCGGCAGCGGCCAACGTCACCGGACCGATGCATGCGAGATATTGAAAATGATCCGCAACAAACGAATAAATGAAAGGATAAACGTTTATAAAACCCAGCGCCGGGAAAAGCATGCCTAGAAATAAGAGCACTGCCGCAAGCGGCCCGCGCCAACGCGCTCGCAATTTCCACAGCAACGCGAGCAACAGCAGCGTTGCCGCGGGAAACAGGTATTGCCACCAAACTGCCTGGCTAATTTGCCAGCGCGGGTAAATGAAGATCAGTCTCTGGGGCCAAACGAGCTTCGAGAGATAAAACCAAAAAGCTCTCCCTGCGATCAGGCCGCGTTCCAAGATCGACAAATTGAAAGCGCTACCTTGCGCGCCGATGAACTTGCGTTCGACCCAGGCTGTGAACAGCCCCGCTGCGATCCCTACGGTAAAAAACGGAAGCAGCGGCAGCACGTCGCGTTTCCAGGAGAGCCCCCCTCGTTTCCACCAAAAGACAATCAAGATAACCGCGGGCAGCGTCGCGATGACGGTTTTGCACATCAAGCCCAACACGAAAAGAGCCAGGGAAGCGGCATACACGCTGCGTTTCCTGGTCTGGTCGAAATCGAGGTAAATCAGCACCGATGCGAGCAAGAGAACACCCGAGAGCGTGTTCTTTAGTTCCGAAATCCAGGCCACCGTTTCCACTTGCACCGGATGCAGGGCGAAGATGGCGGCGGCCAGCCAGGCCCCGCGGATCTTCAGGCGCAGCAGAATTCTTAAGAGGAGAAGCGCGGATACACTGTGGAGCAGGATGTTGAGCAGATGGTAGGGAAGAACAGAGTCGCCCCAAAGTCTTTGCTCGATCCAGAAGACGCTATGGACAAGCGGATAATACTGCCGCGTGGCTCCAGGCTCGGTCCAGATCTGGGCCAAACCGCGCCAAGAGCGTAACTCCGGTTGGGTGATATGCCCGTTGTCGTCCCAGATTGGTTTTCCGTTCCAAGCCGGCAGGTAGGCGATCGCAGTCGCCGCGACCAGGAGCAGGCCAAAAACCCAGATGCTATACGCTGGAGGCCTCAGATTGGCCGTCGCATTTAAAGCCCCCGACTTCCTTGCATCCTTTTTGTACTTTAGTTTCCGGTCCATTTGGTTTCCTGACCTCTTGGGATTTTTTCCGGCAAAGAGTGACACAGATTTCCCGAGTAGCATCAGGATTTCTTGAGCGTACCAAAGCATGACGGCAAGGAATTCGCCGAACGCGAACTTCCTTCATGTGTTCGGGGTTATCCGCGATCTTTCCGATATCAATACATCGTTTGATCTTACGCATCGCGCTCGTGAGCGAAGCAATTGAACCGCACCCGCTGAGCATGCCGAATCACCGGCCTGCGCAACGTCATTTTTCTGGCGATTGTTTTGGGAGGAGTGTTTGTCGATCGGCCGCCACTGTTGCGTGAAGCCATCATCGTCGGCTGTGGCGTGGCATCGTATTTCGCGACATCGAAAGAGCTGCACCAAAAGAACGATTTCTCGTTCGCGCCGCTGCGCGAAGTCGCCTGGCTGTTTCTCGGAATATTTTTCACGATGGTGCCGGTGCTGGATTTTATGCGCCTGCACGCGGCGAAATTCCCAATCAATTCGCCGGCGCAATTTTACTGGCTCAGCGGCGGCCCCTCCAGCGTGCTCGATAACGCGCCCACCTATCTCACCTTCCTCGCCAACGCCATGGGCCAGCACAATCTCACCCTCGAAAGTGCGACCGACGTGCAAAGTTTCTTAAACTTCGGCGCCCCGGAGCTCGCCGCGATTTCGATGGGCGCGGTGTTTTTCGGCGCCACGACTTACATCGGCAACAGCCCGAATTTTATGGTCAAGGCGATTACCGAGCGAGAAGGCGTGCACGCGCCGAGTTTTTTGGGATTCATTTTCAAATTCGCCCTGCCTGTTCTCCTCCCGGTTCTCTATCTTGTTGGCTGGTTTAGTTTCCGGCACTAAAAGTAACGGCGTGTTCACCGGCTTAATCGAAGAAGTTGGTCGCGTGCTTGAAATCCGCATGAACGATCCTGGGGCTCAATTGCAACTGACCGCGCCGCGACTCGCGCGCAACGTTGCCGTCGGTGACAGCGTGGCGGTGAACGGTTGCTGCCTGACCCTAAGCGCGCACCGTGACGAGCAGCTGACATTCGATCTTCTCGAGGAAACCCTTGAACGCACCAATCTAAAACAACTACGGCGGGACAGTCCGGTAAATCTCGAGCGCGCCCTCGCCGCCGGTGCGCCGTTGGGCGGTCACTTTGTCCAGGGTCACATCGATTGTAGCGCGAAGGTCATTTCGTTTGAGCGGACCGGCGAAGATTATCGGCTCGAAGTAGATCTGCCGTCCGACTTCGCGCATTACGCGGCCTACAAAGGCTCAGTCGCAATCAACGGCATCAGTCTCACCATCGCGGAGCTCTTGGAAAAAAGCTTCGCCGTGTGGATCATTCCGCACACGAAGCGGCACACCAACATTGAGAACCTTGGACCGGGCGACTTGGTGAATATCGAGTTCGACATCCTGGCCAAATACGTTGAGCGGATGCTGGCGCATTACGCCCCGCACGATTGACGCTCCGCCAGGCGAAGAAATTGCGCCCTCTATATATAGTACGCTTCAGCAGCTCCGATTGCCTAAAGAGTCGCCTTCCAGCGCACCGTTCACAATGACAACGCGCCCACCACCCAAAAAAATGACGCCCCAAATCGTCGGCGTCATCGCTTCGCCGGCCGATCTCCGTTTTGCCATTACGATGTCGGAGCCACCCGATCTTTTTGAGATCCGACTCGACCACCTCTGCGAAATGCTCGATCAACTCGAACTCAAGATGTCGATCTTGTCCGGTGGTGAGCGCGCGCCATTCATCATCACCGCGCGCGATCCGCGCGAAGGGGGCGCCAATAATCTTTCGCTTCAGAAACGCCTGAACTTGCTCCTGCGTTTTTTGCCTTACGCCAAATATGTCGACGTCGAGTTGCGTTCGGCGCGAGCATTTAAGTCCTTGCTCGCCAGCGCCCGAAAACAAAATGTCCGCCGGATTCTTTCGTTCCATAACTTCAAGTCCACACCACCGCCGCGCAGCTTGGGCGCCAAAGCAACGTTAGCGAAAGCGCACGGCGCCGACATTTTTAAAGTAGCAACGCGCACCGAAACACCGGCACAGCTCGTTCGACTCATCGATTTCGTAACCGACAAAGATGTCGATCTTCCGGTCAGCGCGATGGGCATCGGTAAGCTTGGTGCGATCTCTCGCCTCTTGCTCGCCCGTTGTGGTTCCGTCCTTAATTATGCCGCGCTTCACCGCTCGCAGATCGAAGGACAATTGCCGATCGACCTGTTGCGTTCCGCGCTGCGGCGTTGAAATTGCTCAGGGACAGAAATCGAAAGTGAAAAATGGGTCGGTAGATTTACCCGATGAAGTGCCGGTGATGCCTTTGCCGGGCGCAGTCCTGTTCCCGCAGGCACTACTGCCGCTTTACATTTTCGAAACCCGCTACCGCGAGATGCTCGAACACGCGCTCCAACGCGATCGCATGTTTAGCGTGACGTTGATCAAACCGAGTTGTCCAGAATGGCGCGCGCCCGAAGATTTTTTCCATTTCGCCACGGTCGGTCTCATCCGGGCCTGCGTCGGTCGCGGCGACGGCACTTCAAATCTCGTTCTCCAAGGTTTGCATCGCGTGCGCTTCACCAGTTTCGAACAGGAAACGCCCTTCCCGATTGCCAGGATCGACATCGTCGAATCGACCAACACCGCGACCGTCGAGAGCGAAGCGCTCGGCGAAAAAGTTCTCGAGCTTTATCGGAAATTAAAACGCGCCGAACGTCAGCTCCCGGCCAAGGTCGATCGCTACCTTGCTCAGCTTGGTGATCTCGAAATGCTCGGCGATCTCGTCGCCTCAACTTTCGTGGACGACCCGCTACGGCGACAGCGGATGCTGGAAGAATCGTCGTTGAACCAACGACTGCGGTTGCTCATCACTTACTTGCAGGACGAAATCGGCAGCGCAGCAATTTAATCAGCTAATCCGCGCGTATTCTTCCATCAAATAACGGTCGGTCATCCCCGCGACGTAATCGCAGACGGTGCGATGCAAACCTTCCTGTTCGATCCGTTTCGTCGCGACCTCACCGAGCTGGCGCGGGTCGGCCACGTAGCTTTCGAAAACTTTGCGCAGCATCTCGCAGGCGCGCTCATTCACTTTTGCCACTCGCGGATGATAATAGACGTTCGCATAAAGAAATTTTCGCAGCGCGGCATTCGCCTGATGCAATTCTGCGCTGTAACGAATGAGCGGGGCCGGTTGCCTGCGCACGTCATCCGGACTCTTCGGATTTTCCGTGGAAATTGATTTCGCGCTCGTCG
>JALYKJ010000169.1 GCA_030774845.1 Verrucomicrobiota bacterium | reverse complement strand
CTTCACGTAGGGTAACTACCAAATGCAATGGCTATGCAACGGATGTGCAGCGGCGTTGCAGAATGGATTTCGCGTTCAAGTTTGGCATGGTCGTTGGAATCACGGACCCTTGGCCATTCCGTCTTATCGCCGGCTCGAATGCTTGTTGCAATGCTTCATCAGACGGAATCTGATAATCGAGAAGCGCGGTGCGGATGTCCGCCGCCGCAATTTGTGAGCGCTCGTTCTTGCGTGCTTGATAACGCGCTTCCGTAATTGCATCCGACACCGCCGGCAGCTGCATTTTGCAAGTGAGGGCGTAACCCACGACCAGCTTAATGAAATCGGGGTGCGCGCTGTCGCCCGGAAGGTTCCATTCTTGCTCGTGCCGGTTCCATCGCACCGCTAGCAATTTCGCAGCCACGGCCTTCAAGTCCTCTTTCGTCGGTGTGCTGGATAACTTCTTGTAACGCTTGACCCGGTGCTCTAGCTGCTCACTTGTCCATCCCGTTCGCTTTTCAATGCGAGCTTTCAACTTCGCAAGTTGATCGGTGCAGATCAGAGCTGTCGGAAGAGATTGCTCACGAGAGGACTCGAACCTCCACGGGTTGCCCCATACGGTCCTGAGCCGTACGCGTCTGCCAATTCCGCCACGTGAGCTTGGGCGAACTACAATGCGCAGAGTGTCTGCTGGTGCAACGTGAAAGCCTGCCGGTTTTTCCTCTTTCTCTTCCTCTTAATCTTGGTCCGTTAAGCATCAAGCAGACGAAGAAGAAGAGCGAGAGGAAGAGTAGATGTCGATCTTGTGCGCGCATTAACCGCGGCGGCGTTTCCGGGCCCGCGCTTCGAGCTGCTGCGCTTTGCGGGCTTTGCCTAACGAACGCAGTAAATCGGCATAATTTGCGGCCACGATCTCGTAATCCTCTGGCGGCTGATCGGTCGCTTCTTCCCAGCTCTTGAGCGACGCGCGGTAAAGCTCGGCTGCTTTTGGATAATCGCCGCGTGAATGATAGACCACCGCCAGATTGCACTTCGATTGCGCAATGTCGGGATGCGTCGGTGGCAGCGCTTTTTCCCGAATACCAAGCGCGCGAAGATGAGTCTTCTCGGCCTCGGCGTAACGCTTCTCGTTGGTGTAAAAGACTGCCAGATTATTCAGAACCGAAGCGACGTCGGCGTGCTGGGGTCCGAGTTGCTTTTCGTAAATCTGAAGCGCGTGCAAGTAGTACGGCTCGGCCGCTTTTTGTCGGCCCGATCTTCGGAAAATCAGCGCGACGTTGTTGAGCATCGTTCCCAAATCCGCGTAAAGCAGGTCATCGAGCTGCGTACCGGCAGCGATCGCCTTCTCATAGTAGCGGATCGCTTCTTCCTGTTGGCCGAGGTTATCGCACAAAAAAGCCAGTCGACGCGCGGATCGGTAAAGCAAGCGTTGGTCGGGTGGTTTGGCTTTCTCGAGAACGCCGTGCGCCTTTAGCAAATAAGGCTTCGCTTTCACGCGGTCGCCACCTTGATCGAGAAGCTGCCCGAGTTTTTCGTAACTCAGGGCGAGCGCATTGTCGTCATCACCAAACGTGCGCTTGGCAAGCTCGAGTAAAGTTTCGGCGACGCGAATAGCTTCGGGCAAACGACTGCTCGCGCGGAGCGTCTCGAGTTTATCGTTAAGAATACTCCAAAGTTTCTCTTCGCCTTTCATGCCGCGTCACCAGCCTTCGCTCAGCTGCGTGACCAGCCGGTTGGCCAACTCTTCCGTAGCCAAAGGCAACGCCTGCCGCTCGTCGGTTGTGACATCGGTGCCAACGAAAAAGCTCGTGGTGCCGACCACTTCGCCGGACGGGCCGAGCGGTTTCCCGTCGGAGCCCACCAGTCTGTACTTGACCCGCAGGGCGAGATTAAATTCGCTCGTCGCTAACACATTTCCGCGAACCGAGCGCGCCGGCGATCTACTAATGCGAATGATTTCACCTTCGAGGGTCGCGTCCGCCGAGTCGCCATTCCCAATTCGAAAAGTACCGTCCTGTTGAAATTGTTTAATCACGGTATCGGTCACCAGCACTTCCACGCGTGGAATCAGCGTTTTGTTGGTGAACGTCGGGATGGCGATCGTGTGAACGTCGCGAAGGTAATAAGGTTTGGCCGGTCCGATGTGATAGCCGAGGCAACCGCTCAAACCGAGGCAGGCTAGCGCCGCCGTAATCGAATTTTTCACGGCGTCGGAGAGGCCGTTGCTTCAGACGAACCGGAATTTTCGGACGGCAACGGTGTGGCGCTCGCTTCCGGTCCGCTTCCGGGCTCGGTCGAAGAAGCGGGTGGCGCAGTTGTGCCCCCCGATGTTGAAGGTGGTGGCGGAAGTCCGCTGTCCAAATCCGGCGGCAAGATGGGCGCGGAATTTGGAGCAGACGTGCTTCCCGCGGCGCTTTTCGATTTCTCCTGATTAGCGCCTTTCTTTTTTTCCGCTTCCTTTTCTTGTAACGACTGAAGCACCTTGTCGCCGAATTTTGCCCGCAACTGATCAATTCGTTTCTTCGCCTTTTCGCTTTCGGCCGATCCAGGCTGCTGTCGGATCACTTCATTGTAATAAATCACGGCGGCCCGATAGGCTTTCTGTTTGTCGTAATAGCGCGCGACGTCGAATGAGCTGCTGGTCGCTTTGTGTTCCAATTGTTGAAGATTGGTGCGCGCTTGCGCTGTTTTTTCGCTGTTCGGATAACGAAACAAAAAATCCTGGAACGCGGTTCGCGCGTTGTTCGTCGCGGCAAGATCCTTGACGCCAGTCCGCGCGGCCGTGAACCAGATGTAACCAATTTGATATTGCGCGTCCGCCGCCACTGGATCGTTCGGAAATTTATCGACCACGGCGGCATAGGCCTGGAGGGCGGCGTCGTTCAAGCCCTGTTTTTCGCGCGCCAGGCCGATGTCGAATTGTGCGCGCGCGGTGTACTTTCCGTAGGGCGCAGTCCGAATCACGGCCGCAAAAATTTCTACTGCGCGATCCATCGAAGTCGCGAAAGGAATGCCGAGTACTTTCAGCCTCCTTCCGGCCAGATACATTTCTCCGATCCGGAATTGGGCTTCGATCGCTTCGTTAAAATGCGGACTGGTCGGATAATTTGTCACCACCGTTCGATATGTGCCCGCGGCTTCAAGATATTCGTGCACCTGCTCGTACAACACTGCGCCTCGAAACGCGGCCCCCGCGGCCAATGCATCCTTCGAATACTTTCGGACAAGTTGCCGATACGCCCGAATCGCTCGCTTCGGGTTGCCTTCCTTTTCCGCCTTCTGTCCGATTGCAAAAAGTTCCGCCGCATTCCCGTTCAATTCCTCCTCACCAGGCGCCACATATTTTGCTTTTTCACCCGGCCGAAAAACCACCGCCGCATCGGTCGCTTGCGACAAAAACAGGCCGAGTGCGAGCAGGAAATACAACGGGAGAACTCGGAATTTCATCGGGACTGGCAGGGTAATTGACTTATCCACTCCGTCAAGTTGCGCCGCCCCGCGAAACCGGCCGTTCTTTGCTCCCCTGAAATTGCTCGCCGCCGGACGGGTCCGTCCGTTGGGGGACAAGAATCGACATCTTCCCGCGCGTTGCGATTTAGCTTAGATTTCCGCCTGATTGAACCTCACCGACCAACAAAAAATCCGAATCGGCGCCTGCGCCTGGAGCTTTCCGGAATGGCGCGGAAGCTTTTATCCCTCAGCGTTGCCCGACTCCGAATGGCTCGAATTTTACGCGCGCTATCTCCCCGCCGTCGAAATTGATTCGACCTTTTACAGCGTACCGGCCGAAAACGCGGTCCGGCGGTGGGTCGAACTAACTCCTGCTTCCTTCCGCTTTAGTTGCAAACTTCCGCGCGAAATCACACACGTCTGCCGGCTGCGCGATTGCACCGCCGAACTGAGTGCCTTTCTCCGCGCGATCGAACCGCTCGAATCCAAGCTCCAGGTTGTGCTGATTCAATTGCCGCCATCTTTCACGCCCAAGGATGGGAGACAGATTTTGCGAAAATTTCTCGTCCAACTCCCGAAAGGCTTCCGGTTTGCCATTGAATTTCGTCATGCCGGCTGGCATCGGCCGCAAATCATCCGTTTGCTCGAACAACACCGCATCTGCTGGGTTTGGGCCGACACCAGTCCGCTCAATGAACGCAATCTTGCGCCGTTCGAATTTCTCCCGCGCACAACCGATTTCCTTTACCTGCGTCTCCTCGGCGATTACGCGACCAAGTATGATGGCGCCGGCAAATTTGTTCACCGCTACGATAAGCTTCTTTGGAAGCGTGAAGCCGCGCTAGAAAGCTGGGCGCTTAAAATTGAGCGTCACCTCTCCGAAGTTCGCAACGTTTGGGCGTTCGTCAGCAACCACTTCGAAGGCTTTGCGCCGGAAACGGCGCAGCGTCTTGCCCAGCGACTCGGCTACGAACTTCCGCTCCCGTCCGAAACCGAAAAAGGTTTGTCGGAGCAGGAACGCGCGCAGCTAAATCTCTTTGCCGAAAAAGACGGAGAGCAAATCGCCTAACGAATATCGGCGGCGCCGAAGTAAGGCTGCAGTTTTTCCGGAATCCGCACCGAACCGTCTGGTTGCTGAAAATTCTCGATCAGAGCCGCAAACAATCTTGGCAAGGCCAAGCCCGACCCGTTGAGGGTGTGACAGAATTTGTTTTTACCGTCCGCGCCTTTGTAGCGAAGGTTCATCCGGCGCGCCTGAAAATCTTCGAAATTGGAACAGCTCGAAACCTCCAGATACGTCCCGCCGTCGCGGGAACCGGGCGACCAAGCTTCAATGTCATAAGTTTTCGCCGAACCAAACCCAAGATCGCCCGTGCAAAGCTCGACCACGCGATAATGCAATTCGAGCATTTGCAAAACTTGCTCCGCGTCCGCAACCAGCGATTCGAGTTCGTCGTAGGATTTCTCCGTCGTCGTAATTTTCACCAGCTCCACTTTGTCGAATTGATGGACGCGAATGATCCCACGCGTCTCGCGCCCTGCTGATCCCGCTTCGCGTCGAAAGCACGGCGTGTAAGCGACAAATTTCTTCGGAAGATCGACAATCGCCAGAATCTCTTCGCGGTGAAGATTTGTCAGCGGCACTTCCGCAGTCGGCGCCAGAAAAAGTTCCCCGTTTTCCAAGCCGTACATGTCCGCTTCAAACTTCGGCAGCTGAGTCGTGCCGATCATACAATCGCGCCGGACAAGAAACGGCGGACTTATTTCGGTGTAGCCATGTTCGCGAGTATGCAGATCGAGCATGAAATTGATCAGCGCCCGCTCGAGCCTCGCACCCGCGCCAGTAAAACAAATGAATCCGCTCCCGCTGAGCTTCGTCGCGCGCTCGAGATCGAGGATTTTCAATTTCTCACCAAGCGCGACATGATCGAGCACTTTCTCCGCCAGCTTCGGCTTCTTCCCCCAATCTCGAATAACTTTGTTCGCGCTCGGGTCTTTACCGAGGGGCACGCTCTCGTGCGGCAAATTCGGAATTTCAAGCAGCAGATTCCTTTGCTGTTCGTCGGAGCTCGTCGTGCGCTGATTAAAATCGACAATCTGGTCACCAATCTTTTTGACTTCGGTTTCCAGATCTTTTGTCGCCTCACCCCGGGATTTTTTCGCGCCGATCTCCCTGCTCAATCGATTGCGCTCGGACTGCAATCGTTGCAGTTCGGTCTCAGCCTTTCGCCGTTCGGCATCAACCTTCAACAGTTCGTCGATTCTCGCTTTCTCGCCGCCGCCGCGGGTCGCGAGCCGTTCGCGAACAAAATCCGGCTTTTCGCGAAGCAGACGAATGTCGAGCATGCCTGCAATTACCAACCGAGCGACACAACTTCAAACGCAAATGCTCCCTTTGTCATCCTGATCCCGCAATCGCGGGAGAAGGATCTCACCCACGCAGCTCGCGTCACGCAATGCAGCGAGTGTGATCCAATCATCCTGTGAGAGATGCCTCGCTCCGCTGGGAATGACAGCGCTTGAGATGTTTATAAATCGGCGTGACCAATTCAGCCGCGCGTCTCATAATTTCTCTGTGAAGAACGGCGCCCCCCGCTACGAAGACCTACTTACTTCCACCCGCGTTCGCGAGCGTGCGCTTTTCCTTCCGCTGCGCACCCCGAACGAACTCGATCTGCAAGCGCGCTGGTTTGCCGGCGAGTTCGGAAAAAATTTTGTCAGCACGAGCGGTGACAAGATCGACATCGTCCAGTTCGGCACCTGGAATCGCGAAGCGGGACCCGATTTTCGGGATGCCGCGATTCGCGTAAATGGCAACGAACCCGTCCGCGGCTGCATCGAAATCGATCTGGTGGATCGAAATTGGGATTTACATGGTCATGCTACGAATCCAGCATTCGAAGAAACTGTGCTTCACGTTTTCGTCGATAAAAGCGACCGCGAATTTTTCAGCCGCACCAAATCGAACCGGAACGTTCCGCAGGTTCGCATCGATCCGGCTGCTCTGCCCGAAGCGTTCAGCGCCAATATCCCGCTCGCGCGCCCCGGTCGTTGCCAGGCGCCTTTAGGAAATTTACCGGGCGATCGCGTCCGCAGCGTGCTCGATGCCGCCGCGCAGTTTCGTTTACAAAAAAAAGCTGGCCGCATCCGCGCCAAGATCGACAATCACGGACCGGACGAAGCGCTCTTTCAAGAAATCGCGGCCGCGCTCGGCTATAAGGAAAACAAGCTGCCCTTTACACTCATTGCGCAGCGGCTCACGTTGAAAAATCTGCGTAAGAACTTGAACGATGCCGAAGCGATCCTTTTTGGTACCGCCGGGTTTCTAGAATCGCCAGACCTCGCGATCTACAAAAGATCCGCAAAGAATTACGTCCGCGAACTATGGGACAGTTGGTGGCCCCGCCGCGACGAATTGCAGCGGTTAATCTTACCCGTAAAAGTTTGGAAACTCAGCAGCACTCGGCCAGTTAATCATCCCCAGCGTCGACTCGCGGCATTGTCTGCCCTCACAAAAGAATGGCCTGCATTCCGTCGTTCTTTGGGCAAACGAAGCGCCGCTCCCGTCGCGGAGTTTTTCGACGCGCTTGATCATCCCTTCTGGAGTCGTCACTACACGCTCACTGCCGACTCGTCGCCAGAGTCGATGGCGCTCGTCGGCGAATCGCGCGTTGCGGACATTCTGGCCAACGTCATTTTTCCATTTTGGCTCGCGGAAGATGCCTGCCGTGCCGTAGCCGAGCGGAGGCGGGTCGACGTCTGGCCGAAATACGCGAAGCTTACCGCGCGTTTAACGAACCGGCGGCTCGAGACCGCGGCCACGCGTTTGTTCGGCAACGATGCGCGCCGCCGCGAATTCACAGAAACAATCGCGTACCAGCAGGCGATTTTACAGATTTACGAAGACTTCTGTTTACAGGATAATTCTGATTGCGCCCACTGCCCGTTTCCCGAACAAATGCAAAAATGGAAATAATGAACCAAACGCCGAACGTAGAAGGCAGACGAGCGTTCACTGTCATCGAGCTGCTCATTGTCATCCTGATCATTGGAATGCTGATCGGGTTTTCGTTTCCCGCGTTTCAGGGAGTGCTCGAACGTGCCAAGAAAGTGCAGGCAAAAAACGACCTCACCCAGATAGTGACGGCGGTGAACGCTTATTACACGGAATACGGAAAGTACCCGATCGTGAGCAGCGGGGCAGACGTGACATTTACCGGGACGGCTGCCGGGACTTCCTCCGGCAGCAGCAATGCTGCGCTGTTTGACGTATTGCGAAATAATACCAGCGGAATTAATGGCGCTACTGTTACGTCATTGAATCCCCGGCAGATCGTTTTCATCCAACCTTCCGTAGTCCGAAATACTAGCCGACCTATGTTGGGGGTCGTTCCGAACGGCTCCACAGGAGCCGGCATTTGGTACGATCCGTGGGGATCGCCCTATAATGTTGCGATTGACGGGAACTACAACAATGTTGTTAGAGCCCCATCTTACACCGACTTAGCGACAACCTATACTAGTGCGACCGATGGCAGCGGTGACGTGGGAGTGACCGCTGGCGTCATAGGGTGGGCGTTCGGTAAGAACCTCATCCTGGGAGGTGGCAAAAATCCCGCTCCCCCCTACCCCACTGAAGGCGGGTCTAACGGCGTTTTCTCCGGTTCGGGCGACGTGATTTCGTGGCAATGATGTGGTTTCGGTTGCAATCGAAAATCCGAAATCTACAATCTGCAATTCCGTCGCGGGTGTAATTCAATGGTAGAATGGCAGCTTCCCAAGCTGCACACGAGGGATCGATTCCCTTCACCCGCTCACTCTTTTCTGCGTTCGAGATTGGATGTTCGACGTTTGCTTCTGACCCCAGAAAACGCGGAACGCTGAACGTCCAACGCCCAATGTCGAATTCAGACGCTTGCGCAC
>JALYKJ010000168.1 GCA_030774845.1 Verrucomicrobiota bacterium | reverse complement strand
GCCGAAGACCTTTCCCGAGAGCTCAAACAACTCCTTCGCGAGCTGGGCGGTAGCGCCAAAGCTTGCGCGTTCGCGGTTTCCGATCCGAGCACGATTTTGCGCATCATCGAGCAACCGGACACGCCGGTCGATTTACTCAGGAATGCACTGCGCTGGAACGGGCTCGCGGTGTTGAATCAGGAATGCAAAGACTTCGTCCTCGATGTTGCGCCGGTGGCCGGTCTCGCTGATGGCGGATCGACAACGGAAAAACCGTCAGCTGGTGGAAGCAAAACGGCCGTGCAGAGCGGAGTTGTCACACAGACGAAGTATCTCGTCGGCGGAATGCTGCGAAGCCAGGTAAAGCAAATTGTCGCGGCTGCGAATAAAATCCGGCTCTCTGCCGAGATGCTCCAACTCGCCCCGGTCTGTTCCTTTAACGCTTTCGAATTTGCCTATCCCGAAATTTTTGCGAACGACGCCTTTCTTCTTCTCGATACGGGGCATCTCCAAAGCACGGTGCTGATCGGCAGTAAAGGCGAGCTGGTGCTGGTGCGCAGCATCGATTACGGCGGCAAAGCCCTGATGCAAGCACTCACCGCGGAAGATGCGCTCGACGCCGATGCCGCCTGGCTGATGATTCAACAGGGCGACGAAGGAATGACCGAAATTTGTCGCGGATCACTGGCGCGCCTGGCAATGGAAGTGCGCAACTCGATTGGATTTTTCGAAGGTCAGCGCGAAGAAGGCATCAATCGAATTTTTGTTTCCGGCGGGCTTGCTCGCGCGGAAACGGTTTTGCAGGCGTTGAGCGACGAGCTCAGCTTACCCTGCGAAATTTGGGACCCGCTTGAAACCTGCGAGGTCGCGCTCCCGGCGGCGAAGCGGCAGACTTTGCCTAACGAATTCGTTTCTCTCAACGTCGCCTGCGGGGCGGCCTTCGAATATTTCAAAACCTGACGAGCACCGATGGCACTTCACCTCAATCTCCTGCATGAGGAAATTCTCGAGCAGCGGCAGCGGCAACGCGACCCGCTCAAAATCGGAATGCTCGTGCTTTGCAGCTGCGGAGCATTGCTCTTTCTTTATTACGCCTGGAACGCGTATCAGACCCTCGAGATAAAAGCCAAGCTCACCAGCGTCGAAGCCGACTGGAAAAAACTCGAACCGAAAGTTACGCAGGCGCAAAAACGTGCCGCCGAGCTGACCGATCTCATCAACACAACGCGCATTCTCGATGATTACATCGACAATCGTTTCTTCTGGGGACCGTTCCTGGAAAAACTTTCACGCTGTGTTCCACCAAATGCACAAGTGACCAGTCTGGAAGCGACGTTCTTGGAGGATGATAAAGGCGTCACCGTCACCATTGAGGGCGTGGCCGCGGCACGTGAGCCGCGATCTGCGGCGGAAGATCTGCGACAGATGTTGCTGGAACAGCTCGGCAAAAGTTATCACGACGTAAAAGCGGAATTCAAAACGCTCGAAGACGTCGAAACCGTGGCGAACCTCGGCGGCACCAACGTCCCGATGTCGCGATATATTTTGTCTGTCACCTTCAATCCCAGCGCCGTCGCAAAACCCGCCCCCACGCCGGCGCCCGGCCGAAGAAAGCAGAAAAGCAATGAATCTTCCTAAATTATCCAAGGACCAGATCAAGAAACTGTTGCTCAGCGCGATGGGCTTTGTGTTTCTGCTCTACGTCTATTTCACTTTCTTCCTCGGGCCATTGCAAAAAGCCCGCGACGGCACATTGGCCCAAATCGCCGATCGGCAGCAAAAAATCGACAGTTCCGAATCCGAAGTCCACAAAGCAGACACTCTCGAGCGGCAGGCTAAGGACGCGATGGCTCGTTTCGCCACGCTCAAAGCTCTCACTCCGGAGGGCGCGCCGATCGCCTGGTTTCCGCCTCGCACGAAAACCTTCTTCGCCAATCAGGGGATCGATCGCGCGATCGCGCGCTTGGAGAGCAACACCAATTTCAAACAAAACGAGCTCGCCGCCTGGACAAAATACAATTGGCTGATCGATCTGCCTCAGGCCGATTTCGCCGCCCTCGGCAAATCCATCGCCGAGCTCGAGAACACG
>JALYKJ010000167.1 GCA_030774845.1 Verrucomicrobiota bacterium | reverse complement strand
CGTTAGCACTGACCAGCAGCGTTGCTGCTCAACCGAAGTCTGAAGGTCAGCCCTCGCCTCTCGCCACGGCGAGTTCGCCCATCGGCGAACAATCCAATGCTGCGGGCGATTTGTTGTGGAAGAAGCTCGACGATCGCGTTGGGGAGATCGTCGATCAATTCGATGGCGTGATCGGCGTGGCGATTGTCGATCTTATGGATGGGCGAATGATTCCGCGTAATGCTGATCGCGTGTTTCCGACCGCGAGCTCGATCAAGATCGCGATCCTGCTGGAGTTGTATTATCAAGAACAGGAATCGCGCGGCGGAGCACAAGGTAAAGCAAAACTCGATGACGTTTACCCATTCGATCCGAAAGAGCTGGTCGAATTTAGTCAGATCATGACCGGGCTTACTCCGGGCGTAACCCGGATTACAAATCGTGACCTTGCCCAATTCATGGTTGCCGTGAGCGACAACACCGCCGCCAACATTCTGATCGATCGTATCGGCAAAGATAACGTCAACGCAATGCTGCGCGGCCTGGGCCTGACAAAAACGACGTTGCGACGCAAGATGATGGACTTCGCCGCAGCCCGACGCGGAGAGGAAAATGTTTCCACGCCTCAAGAAATGACGCGGCTTTTGGAAGCGATCTACAAAGGTAAGTTGCTGAACAAGGAGTTAAACCAGCAGTTCATCAAACAATTATCGACGTTGAAGGAGAGTTACATTCCCCACGATCTGCCAGCCGGCGTGCAGGTGGCCAATAAACCCGGTAACTTGCAAAATGTTCGGACTGATTCAGGCATCGTCTTTGTAAAGGATCGTCCGTTTGCGATGAGCGTAATGACGTCCAATGACCGCGATGAGCGCGCGGCCGAACACGCGATCAGCGAGATCGGGCTCGAAGCCTATCGTTACTTCGAGATGCGCAGCAAAAGTTCCCATTAGCGATTTGCGCAATCAGATCGATTCGGTCACGTTTGTTTTGAAACAAACGAAAAAGAGATGAAGGCACTAACGTTCACGAGTTTGGTCTGGATAGCTCTAGCGGCGACTGTATTTGGCCGGATCGGTGAGGATGAGAAGCAGATCGAATCCAGGTACGGCAAACCGGGCAAAGACTTGGGTAATCACGGGGAAGTGCACCAGATCGGTTACATATCGAATGGATTCATGATTCTCGTCGGTTTTGTGAATGGAGTCAGCCAGCGCGAAGGATTCGCGAATCCCGACACATCCGCGCTCACGCCCGAAGCGGTCGAGCGGATACTCATCATGAGCGCTGTCGAAGGAACAAAGTGGCAGGAGACGAATGCACCAGGCGGGGATAGATCGTGGAAGCGCTCCGATAACAAGGTGGTCGCGTCTTTCCCGCGCAGGGAAAGTTTCTGTTTGTCCAGGATATTAACTTCGTTGAGCCGAAGGAGTAGCGGAGAGGAAGAGGATCTACTCGAGACGCTGAAGTGAAGGAATACCGTAGTTTTCCTGAAGATCGGGTGCTTCCGCAGCAATGCTGTTGGTGTCGAGCTCGATTTGTTTTGGATCTTCTTCGGTTTCGATTTTGATGAAACCGCCTTCGATCGGTTGTTTCACCGCGTCGGACAAATCATTTAACGATTTGATTTCTTTTCCGTTCACTTTGGTGACGGTTAGATAAGAAAATTCGTCGTAGCCGATGGTGTTGTTGGCGGGAAGGACCTGGCTCAAAATTACGATGCGACGGTGTTCGCCAGGGAAAAGCTCTGATTGAAATCGGTCGAGATAAACGAAACGCTGCGGCGCTTCGCGCTGCCAGTTCGGTCCCCATTCCTTGAGATACTGGCGGGACAGCTCCTGGAAAATGAGACCGCCGAGCACGAGATACTTTGGCGCTTCATCGAGCGCATAGGGCGGGCTGACATAATCTTTCGTGTCTCGATGCTCGAGTGTGACTTTCAACTCCATCGGTTTTCCTTCACGCTGAATTTGAAACGAGACCACGTCGCCCGCGTATGAATGGGCGCTGATCAAATTCGTAAAATCGATCTTGCCGTAAAGTGGATCGACATAGTTGCCGTTCTGGTCGATCTCGTGATTGCCGATGGACATGATGATGTCGCCGATCTGCATCCCGGCTTTCATTGCCGGCATGTTCGGTTCGACGTTGGTCACGTAAACCCCGCCCGCTTTGCCTGTCTGGCCGGCGTATTTTTGCAATTGCGGGTCGCGCGTTGGAAAAAATGAAAAACCGACCGCGGGAAATCCGTGGTAGTGCTCGCTCTCAGCTTCCTTCAAAAAATGGGTGATGATCGGCGCCGGGATGGCGTCGATTAATTGCGAGCGCGGATCGTAACGCAAAAGCAAACCGGCGAGCTTGTTGTTTTTGACCAGCGGAATGGTGTAGCTGTTTTCGCGATATTGCATCGGTATGCTGATGCGGTAAGTGAGAAACTGCCCAACATCGACCGGGTATTTCGTCATCTGAATGGTGGTGACCAAACCTTCAGTCGCGACGAGCGCGCCGGTCGGCTCGAGCTGCCATGCCGCGAGCCGATCGCCGACGACAGTGTCGGCGGCGATATCGAGCGGTGTGATACCGTCGAGGAATTTTTTTTCACTCGGCTCGAGGAGCGCGAGGTTCGCTTCGTAATCAATTACTTCGACGTTGGCGGCGGTTTTTTCGCCCGACTCCGCGCGCTCGAGCTCAACGTAATTTTGGTTCGTAACCAGATCCGCGGTCACGAGCACGCGTCCTTTTGATAAAACTGCGCCGAGTGCGCGTTTCGATAGCGGCGCTTTCTTTTGCCATGGTCGAAAATAATCGTAGGGCTGACCAGTCACGTTTACGCGCACAAGTGAAAGCAGCTTTTGTTTGACGTCCTTGTTCGACGGCGGCGAAGCCGATTCTTTTTTCGCTATTGCGCCGGTGGCGACAAGGAAAACCAAAGCAATGGTGGTGAATAAAGGACGCATCATTAAATCTTTGTCTGAAGTTCGGGCACTTTTGCGGTCGGCTGCTCGTCAAGATTTTGTTCTCGGACGACGTTGTAACGCATCCTGATTCGTTCGCGCGCGGCTTCGACTTGTCTCGGATCCAGCACCAGCGGCGGGCCGTCGCCGATCATGTCGATCACCAATCGGTCAGCCGGTCCGGCCAAGGTCTGACTTAGCTCCTCCAGCGTGTGAATTTTTTTGCCGTTGATTTGATCGACAATCCCACCGCGATAAGGCGCGAGATAGGTGTTGATCGGGTCCGGCAGAATGTTCGTGAGCACAATCACGTCGGGATGCTCGAGATAGATTTGGTCGATCACGTAGAAGTCGAAGAAATGCCGGAGCCGGAGATCGGTCGGCTGATAAGCTTCGAGCAAATCGAGTGACAGCGGTTGAAAGAGCAGCCCGCCGTAAACGACATATCGCGGCCGGACATCGTACCTGTGGCTTTGCATTAAATACGGCGGCACCGCATCGAGCTGAACGCTCCCCGTGGTCGATTGTTTGTCGCGCCAAATGTCGAATTTAACGTTGTCGCGCTTGAACTTTCGTTCCACCACTTCGGGCATCTCAACGCGCTCGCCTTCCAGCTCCACATTTCCGTCACTCGCGATCGGATGATTATCGATCGAAAGTAACACGTCGCCTGGCCGCAGGATTTTCGCGCACGGTCCGGCCGCCACCACCGTTTCAACCAACACCCCGCGGCCGTCGTCCTTCAAACCAAGAAATTTTCGTTGCGCCGGGTTCTGCAATTTTCCGTAAGTGATTCCAAGATCGACATACCCGTCGTAACGGCCATCGCTGACGTCCTTGAGGAAACGACTGATCACTGGCGTCGGCACCATGTAAGCGACGCCTTGCGCGACGTCGCCGCTGTAACCTTGAAACGCAACGCCGACAACTTTCGTGTTTTGCATGACCGGGCCGCCGCTGTTGCCCGGATTGATTTGCGCGCTGATTTGAATCGCGAGGTGCTGATCGATCGACGAGTGAGTGTAAAGTTGGAAATCGATTCGCGAAACAATGCCGGTCGTGACCGACATGCGCTCGCCGCCAATTGGATAACCGTAAGCCGAAACCGTTGATTCGAGCTCCGGAATACCGCCAAACTTCAGCGGCACCATGTTCTTGTAAAAGTTAGGCGAATCAACGGTGATGAGAGCCAGATCGCAATCGTGCGCGACGAAAAGCACTTTGGCCGGATACTTATTCGGATCGCCGTCGCGCTCGACCGTGAGATAGCGACTGTTACTGACCACGTGCGCGTTGGTCATGATGCGATTGCCTTCAATGACGAAGCCCGCGCCGATGCCGCGGCCGAGCGTCCCTGCGTTCCACGGCGCGCGGTAATCCGGCGCAACTTCCGTGGAAGTGATGCGCACCAAGCTTTTTTGGACCGGCCCATTGGGCTGCGGCGGCGCCATCGGCACCGGAACCGCAACGACGTTTTGTGGCGGTGTGTTTGCCCGTATCCCAGGTGGAACGTCGCGAGGTCTTGGCTCGACCGGAGAGCTTGAAGGCGGTGCTCCATTCGGCTGCTGCCCGTTCTGCTGCTGCTGCGCGAACGATGTCGAAGCAACGAGCAACGCCAATGCGATAAAAATGGGAACGCCCTTCATGCCGGAAGGTCTGGAAGATGAAACGAAAGGATTGAAAAGCAACCGCTCAAATTTCGGCGCGATCAAGTAAGGATTTCAAAACTTTCTCGGCCTCAAAAATCTCGCGCGCGATTTGTCGGGCCGCACCTGAGTGGTTCGCGTAATCCGCGTTGATCATTTTGACGGCCTCGGCGATGTCGCCTAACGAACGGAAAGCAAGCAGGCCCTTGTCGCCGCCGTAATTTTTCGTGAAGCCGGTTTCCTGGGTAATCACCGGCCGGCCGGCGGCGAGATAGCACGCGCTGCGATCGCTGAACCAAGCTGTGTTTAACCGGACGTACTGGTCCTTCGCCACCGTGAACTCGGCTTTGGATTGCTTGATGTAATCGCGATAAAGGCAGTAATCGACGCTCATTTGCAACGGTGAGACCAATCGCCAGCCGTTGCGTTCGAATTTTTCACGTGTTCGTTTGTCTTGGATATTCGTGGCGAGCTCGAAGGTTTCGCCGGATCTTTTCGGCGCGGCGACGAAACGCAGAAACTCGCGCGATTTGCTCCAGAGATATTTCCGGCCGCGCCAGGTGATATCTTTAAGCCCGCTGGTGGACCAATTCGCGATGGAAGTGAAAACTGCTGTCGGCCGTGGCCGGCGACTCGCTTTCCACAAATCGGTCACGATCGGTTGCCGGGTGGCGTGCCATTTGAATCCGTGCGTCGGAACGGGAAATTTCCTCGTGCCGACATTTTCGCCGAACGTGAACAACGCGTGATGACGGCCGAGGTAGTTGATTGTCGATGTGACGCGCTTGTCGATCTTGATTTGTTCAACGCCCGGATCGCTTTCGACGTAAATAATCCGATCGCTTGCCAGTAGGTCGTCGTTGAATTCCTGCGTTCCGCAAATGTTCAGGATGGCGTCGGCCTCGCGATAAAGCTTGCGAATTTTTTTCAACGGCATTCCGGTTGTGGGATTCTTTTTTAAATAACGGGCACAGAACGCCCACCGATTTTTGAAATCGAACTCGTTGGCAAGACGGCCAAGAACTTTCGCGGCGTAATCGAACTCGTTGTTTACTTCGAATGTTTCCGGGTTGTAAGGAAGCCGTGCCGAATCTTCGATGTAGTAAACATCGTGTCCGAGCCGTTGCAGGCCGACTATGTAATGTAGGTGCTGCCAGATCACGCCGGCGATCGGCATCGAACCCATGAAGCCCATCACGACGATGCGCTTGCGTTTCAAAATGTTTTAACAACGACGGCGGGATTTCCGGCGACGATGGTGTTTGGCGCGATCGACTTTGTTACGACCGCGCCAGCGGCAACGACGGAGTTTTCGCCAATGCTCACGCCTTTCAAAATGACAGCGCCCATGCCGATCCAAACATTGTCGCCGATTTTGACTGGGGCAGTTTTCAATTTCGGGCGCGGCGGTCGATCCTTGAAATATGGCGCGAGTGCCTGTGCATCGATTAGTCGTTGCGCCGGCTCAAGCGGATGAAAATCCGAATCGGCAATGCCGACATTCCAGGAGATGAGACAATGCGAACCGATGTCGATTTTTTCCTCGGCCATGATCAGCGCGCCATTGAGCAGTGTGAAATCGCCGATCGCGCAACGTCCGTTTTCGCCAATAGCGAAGGAGCAGCCGGCGTAACAGGAAACATGTTTGCCGATTACGACCGCCCGCGGCGCTTTGCTGACGAGTTTGCGAAAGATCTGCGCGCTCTCGCAATAGAAGCCTTCACCGAATTCTACGTTTGCCGGGATAGGGTGCGGCCACCAGTCCTCTTCCACATGTCGATCTTGTTTGACGTTGCTCACGTTGGAAATTTTCCGGAAGCGAACAGTTTGGCGTAAACGCCGCCGCGCGCGAGCAATTCCGATCCGCGGCCCTCCTCAACCATTCGCCCGCGCTCGAGCACAACGATCCGATCGACATCGTGAATGGTAGCGAGCCGATGCGTCGCAATTAAAGTCGTCCGTCCGCGCATTAAATCTTTAATTGTTTCCATGATCGCCGCTTCGGTCGTGGGATCTAGCGCCGACGTCGGTTCATCGAGAAGCAGCACGGTCGCGTTTTTCAAAAACGCGCGCGCAATCCCGATGCGTTGGCGCTGGCCGACGCTCAATTGTCCACCGCGTTCGCCCGCGGTGCTGGAGTAACCATTCGGTAATTGACGAATGAATTCATCGGCCTGCGCGCGCCTAGCGGCATCAATGATTTCATCGTCAGTCGCGTCGCTACGGCCGTAAGCTATGTTTTCCCGAATCGTTGTCGAAAAGAGCAGCGTGTCCTGAAGAACGATGCCGATTTGCGCGCGCAACGATCTCTTTTTGATCTCGCGAACATCGTGGCCGTCGAGCGTGACCGAACCGGACGTCGGATCGTAGAATCGCGGGACCAAACTCAAGAGCGTGCTTTTTCCGGCGCCCGTGCCCCCGACGATGGCGATCATTTGATTCGGTTCGATGCGAAGATCGACATTGTGCAGCACTTGTCGATCTTGCGCGTAACCGAATGTTACTTTTTGAAATCCGATTGCGCCTTTGGCGGATTCAATCGCGACTGCATTCGGCGAATCGACCACGTCGTCTTCTCGATTCAGCACTTCGAAGCAGCGCTTTGCCCCGGCAGTTGCGCCTTCCATTGCCCAAGCCGTGTAGGTGATCGATTCCAGCGGTTGATAAAGCATTAAGAGGTAGGCGCTGAAAACCAACAATGTTCCAAGCGTGAGCGTGCCGGCGAGAACGTGCAGCGTTCCGACGTAATACATCGCTGACGTGCCAAAAACCATCAGCGTGCTGATCACGAGAGCGCTGTTTATGTTCGTCAGGGTAAGCCGCAGATTCGCTTCCAAACTTTGGCGCGCCTGCTGATGAAATTGGAGCACTTCGAATTCTTCGCGTCCAAACGCGTGCACCATCCGAATGGAGCTAAGCCCTTCCTGCGCCTGCGCGAGCACCGCGCTTTCCTGTTCTTGAATGAATGTCGATTCGCGGCGGATGCGGTGCGCGAAGAAATAAATCGCCGCGATTATGAGTGGGACAATGCCTAACGAGAGCAACGTGAGTTGCCAATCGAGCCGAACCATGATCATAAACGTGCCGATCAGCGTGACGACCGAGCCGAAAATTCCGGTAAAACCCTTGTTGTAAATTGTCTGGATCGATTGCGAATCGTAAGCAACGCGGAAACTGGAATCGCTCGACCGGCGGACGTCGTGATACTTGAGCGAGAGTGATTGGAGATACGCGTAAAGATCGGTGCGGAGTTTGAGCAGCGCCTGGAGGCCAACTTTAACCAAAATATAATTGGTGGCCCAGTTGATCAGTCCCCAGAGGAACTGGATCACGATGAGGCCGAGACAGAGAACGAGAACAAGCGTCTTGGGATCGTGTATCCAGTTCGCTTCGAAACCCGGAAAACGAACGTGTGCGCCTAAAGAAAACTTCGGGATAACGTTATCGACGATAATCTTGAGCGGCCACGGTTTGAGAAGATTCAGCCCGATGCCGATGAGCGAGAGCAGCAATCCCGCAACCGTCTGTGGCAAGAACGGGCGGTAGTAACGGAAGACGCGCCGGTAAATCGACATCGGAATTTCAGATTGCAGATTTCAAATTTCAGATTGAACTA
>JALYKJ010000166.1 GCA_030774845.1 Verrucomicrobiota bacterium | reverse complement strand
TCATAAGTCAGCGCTCGCCTCACTCCGCTGATCGAGTTCATGTTCTTGATTTCGATCTTGGCCCCGAGTTCCGTCTGCATTTCTCGGCGCACCGACACGTTGCAATCACAGCGCAATTGTCCCTTCTCCATGTCCGCATCGCTGACCGCGCCGTAGATCAGGATTTGCTTGAGCGAAGTGAGAAACGCGAACGCCTCTTCCGGCGAATTGATCTCGGGCTGGGTCACGATTTCCATCAACGGCGTGCCGGCACGATTGAAATCGATGCCGGTGCTTGTCTCGAAATGGAAACTCTTGGCCACGTCCTCCTCAAGATGAATGCGAACCAGATGCACTTCCTTGTCCGGCGTCGCGATATTTTTCTGCGCGTCTTTGGGATAAGCGAGATCGTGCAACGGCACTGTGCCGTTTGCGCACAGTGGCATGTCGTATTGTGAAATCTGATAATTCTTCGGCATGTCCGGATAGAAATAATTTTTCCGGTCGAACTTGCAGATCGGCGCGATGTCGCAGTCGAGCATCAACCCGGTGAGCACCGTCATGCGCAGCGCCTCGTGATTCATCACCGGCAAGGCGCCTGGCAAACCTAGGCAGATTGGACAAGTATGCGTGTTCGGTGCCGCTCCAAATTCCACCGGAGACGCGCAAAACATTTTCGACCGCGTCTTCAGCTGAACGTGAACTTCAAGACCGATCGTTGTGATATATGGAATTGCAGATTTCAAATTGCAGATTTCAAATTGGACAAGGCAGATTTGCGTGATGCGACAAAGATCGCAACCAATTCGCTTGCCTCGTCAAGCAGAGGTTGAACGCGCTTCGAAGCGACCAGTTCGCTTCAATGATTAACTCGAGCCAAAGCTGAGCTTCATCTGGTTCCTCAAGAACGACACCCATTTTCGCGACGAATTCAATCTTAGACCGAGCTCGACAGGCCGCACGGTAGTTCGCGGCGACTGATGTTCCACAGCGCACAAGTTGATTCGCGATGGCGCGTCCCTCGATGCTTCTCGGCAGTGCAGCGACAAGTTTGATGACTCGCAATGCAAAATGCTTTGATCGTAATTTCAACTCGTCAGGCGTCATCCGGTGACAATCTGAAATTTTAAATTTACAATCTGCAATTATTTCTGGAGCGAGTAATTGAGCGCCGCGTCTAAATCGAATTTTTTTAATCGCGCGCGCAAATCCGCGTCGTTTGCCGCGTCGATAATGCGATGATCTTGAATCAACTCGAGCAACTGCCCCTGCGCGAGCATTTGCGAGATCTCCTGATCATTGCGCAGGGCAATGATTTTCGGATGCTCACTCAGTTCTCGGGCACCTGGAAAAGATAAAAATCGCTCCGCGTTTTGAGGATTTGCCACTACTGCTGAAATCTTTTCGATTACATCGTAGGTCTTTTGCGGAACGGCATCGACTTTCTTGACCGCGTCACCGATCACTCCCATCTCGAGCGAGTTTTTGAGACGTGCCAAAGATGTCGTCAAAGGCGCCCGGTCTTCATTCGCTTCGCCCAAAAAGCGCCGCCGCACGTCGACGGCGTGAAGCACGCTTGAATCGCTGGCCTGTTCCCGCACCTGCGCATCAGCGACGGAACCGATCGATCGGACCGCGACCACGATCAGCCACACCAGAAACAAACCGAAGAATACCCCGAGCAAGGCGCCGGTCGATCCGTAAAGCAATCGAACGATCAGGGAATCATGTTGATTCGTTCGTCGAAAAAGCGCCGACCCGATTCCGCTGATGACCGCGTAAACGATGAGCGCGAAAATGGCGCCGGCGAAGATCGACAAGAGCGCGTCCGGCATCCTGAAAAACATCCCGAGCAGTGGCGCAAGAAATTTGCCGCCGAAATATGCGGCGAAATATGCGGCAACGAGCGCGCCCAATCGCGCCACTTGTCGCGGCAAACCGCGACGCCAGCCCCGCAAAACTTCGAACAGAATCAAAGCGAGCGCGAAAGAAACAAACACGAGCTGCCAAAGCGGCGACCCGGAAGCGGCTTGAAGCTGCGAGTTCATTCCTTTGAAAAACCAATGGCGCGCTGACGAATCGCGTGATCGCACAGCACGAGCGCGGCCATCGCCTCGACCATCGGGACGGCGCGCGGCAAGACGCACGGATCATGACGACCGCGGGCCGCGAGTTTCGCATGTTCGCGCGACGCGCTAACCGTTTTCTGTTCGCGCGCTATCGTCGCAGTCGGTTTGAACGCCACTCGAAAATAAATCTCTTCGCCGTTCGAGATCCCGCCCTGGATGCCGCCGGAATAATTTGTCGACGTTCGAATCTTGCCGCCGCGCATTTCAAACGGATCGTTGTGCTCCGAACCGCGCATGCGCGTAGACGAAAAACCGGACCCGATCTCGAAACCTTTCGTCGCCGGCAAACTAAGCATCGCTTTCGCAAGATCGGCCTCGAGCTTGTCGAAAACCGGTTCGCCCAAACCGACCGGCGCGTCGCGTACCACGCATTCGATGACACCGCCCAACGAATCGCCGTCGGCGCGAGTTTTCTCGATCAATGAAATCATCTTCTTCACCGACGCTTTGTCCGGACAGCGGACCATGTTTGCATCGACATCGCCAGTTTTCACCTTCGACCTGTCGATCTTCGCCGCGAGCTCGTGGATTTGTGTGACGTAAGCGACGATGTCGATCTTCGGATAAAACGAGCGCAACACTTTTCGCGCGACCACAGCGGCGGCCACGCGCCCGATGGTTTCGCGCGCGGAGGCGCGGCCCCCGCCCTGCCAATTTCGGATTCCGTATTTTGCTTCGTAGGTGAAGTCGGCGTGCGACGGCCGAAATTTTGTTGCGACCTCGGCATAATCCTGCGGCCGCGCGTCTTTATTGCGAACCAGGATCCCAATCGGCGTGCCGAGCGTTTTGCCCTCAAACACTCCTGAAAGAATTTCGCAACGATCTTCCTCCTGCCGTTGCGTCGTGATTTTGCTTTGACCCGGACGGCGCCGGTCCAGCTCGCGTTGAATGTCGGCTTCGGAGATGTCGATCTTGGGCGGGCAACCATCGATCACGAGGCCGATGCCGCCGCCGTGCGATTCTCCAAACGTCGTCACCCGAAAAAGTTGGCCAAAGGTGTTGCCCACTGAGCGGCAAAGCTAAACCAAGCGGCAAAAAGCGCGAGGGTGGATCGAGCAGTCCCTTGCTCGATGCTAATAATGCGCCTTCGGCGCCATTCTGACGTCGCGCGACCGAGCGCGCGAGCCACCTCAAATCGCCGCGAAGGCGAATTGCAAATCGTCTACCAAATCCCGCAGATCTTCGACGCCGACTGAAAGGCGAACAAGCGAATCGGTGACGCCGAGTGCTTCGCGTTGTTCTTTTGGGACGGATGCGTGGGTCATGAGCGCGGGATGATTGATGAGGCTTTCCACGCCGCCCAAACTTTCCGCGAGCGCGAAAAGGTGGGTGTTCTCGAGAAATCGCCGTGTTCCCTCGAGATCCGTTTCTAGAACGATCGTGACCATTCCGCCAAAACCGCGCATTTGGGTGCGGGCGAGATCGTGCTGCGGATGCGATTTTAATCCAGGATAGCTGACTGATTTCACCTGCGGTTGTTCTTCCAACCAACGCGCGATTTCGAGGGCGTTCGCGCAATGTCGCTCCATCCGCAGCGCGAGAGTTTTCAAACTGCGCAGCACAAGAAAACTATCGAACGCGCCGGCGATCGCGCCGACCGAGTTTTGCAGAAACCACATCCGGTCGCCGAGTTCCTTGTTGTCTCCGACCACAGTCACTCCGCCGATCATGTCGGAGTGGCCGTTCAAATATTTGGTCGCCGAATGGATCACCAAATCAAAACCGAATTCGATCGGCCGCTGGATCCAGGGCGTGGCAAACGTGTTGTCCGAAACCGAAAGAATTTGTCTTTCGCGCGCAATTTTCGCGATCGCTTCCAAATCGATGATTTTGAGCAGCGGATTGCTCGGCGTCTCAATCCAGACCATTCGTGTATTTTGCTTGATGGCCGACTCGAAGCGCGACGCGTCCGTTAGATCGACATATGTAAAATCGAGGTTCGCCGAGCCACGACGAACTTTTTCGAACAACCGAAACGTTCCGCCGTAAAGATCGTCGCTGACAACTATGTGGGAACCGCTTTCAAGTAAGTCGAGCGCGGTCGACATAGCGGCGAGTCCCGAAGCGAACGCAAAACCGCGCGTGCCGCTTTCGAGATCCGCGACACACTTTTCGTAAGCGAGACGAGTCGGATTAATCGAGCGCGAGTAGTCATAGCCTTTGTGCTTGCCGGGACTTTCCTGGACGTAGGTCGATGTTGCGTAAATCGGCGTCATGATCGCGCCGGTCGTCGGATCAGGCTCCTGACCGGCGTGAATCGCGCGGGTGGCAAACTCTTGTTGTTTCTTCATGTGAACTTATTTTACCCGCGAATTACACGAATGAACGCGAATAAGGAAAAGAATTTCACGACTTTGGTTTCTGAATTATTCGCGCGGATTCGCGTGATTCGCGGGTAATAGACTGTTAACTGTATTCGCGCTGCGGCGGCACCGAGGACTTCGGCATGTTCAACCGCAAATAGGAAAGCAAGTCGCTGCGCGTGATCAGGCCAAGGAATTTGTCCCCCTCCATTACGATGGCAACGCGGCCGCGATCGAAAACTTCGAGCAAGTCGTTGATCTTTGCGTCGGGCGGAAGCGTTTCGAGCCGGTCGGTCATTGCGTTTTTTACCGGATCGTTAAAGTGGGTTGAGTCGCGATGCACTTTCACCAGCACGTCGGACTCATCGAGAATTCCGATCGCGCGTCCACTTTGATCGACAACTGGCAATTGCGAAACGTCAGCGTCGCGCATCCGTTTGAACGCGGTGAGCAACGTGTCAGTTGGTCCGACCGAAATGACTTCGCCGGCTTCATAACGATGCGAAATCAAGTCGTTGAGATCGCCGTGCGGCTGGCGGTGAATGAATCCCTGCTCCGCCATCCAGAAATCGTTGTACATCTTGGAAAGGTATTTGTTTCCGGTGTCAGCCACGAAACTGACGACGCGTTTGGGTTGCGTTTGCTGCCGGCAGTAACGCAGCGCGCCCGCGACCAGCGTTCCGGTCGACGAACCCCCGAAGATTCCTTCTTTCCGCAGAAGATCGCGCGCGATCGCGAAACTTTCTTCATCGTCAATCTCAAACGCCTCGGTCACGAGCGACATGTCGGCGATTTCGGGGATAAAATCTTCGCCGATGCCTTCGACCGCCCAGCTGCCGGACTCCACCAACTTTCCGGTCTTAACATATTCATAAAGAACAGATCCGGTGGGATCGGCCAGAACCATTTCAATTCCGCGACGCGGTTTGACGCGATTAAAAAAGCGGCCGAGTCCAGTCAACGTTCCACCCGAGCCGACGCCGCAAACGATTGCATCGACATCGTGGCGCATTTGTTCCCAAATTTCCGGGCCGGTGGTGCGCTCGTGCGCGAGCGGGTTCGCCGGATTGCCGAATTGATTGACGTAAAAACCGCCCGGAATTTCTTCGGCCAAGCGCGCGGCAACGTCCTGATAATATTCGGGGTGCCCGCGCGTCACGTCCGATCGTGTCAGCACAACTTCCGCTCCGAGCGCGCGCACGTGCGAGATTTTTTCCTGCGACATCTTGTCCGGAATAACGAGAACGACACGGTAACCTTTCGCCCCAGCAACAAGCGCGAGGCCGAGTCCGGTATTCCCGGCAGTGGCTTCAATCACCGTCCCGCCGGATTCAAGTTTCCCTTCCTCCTCGGCGGCCTCGATCATCGACAATGCGATGCGGTCTTTGATCGAGCCCGTCGGATTTTGATTTTCCAACTTTAAAAAAAGCTGACACGGCCCGGTATCGAACTGTGTGATTTCAACCAGCGGCGTTTCTCCGATGAGCGAGAGAATCGCAGGCGGCTTTTTCGAAGCGATTGTTGAGGCGGTGGGAACTTCCATCATTCCTGCAATTTAGGTTCGCCCTTATGCGACCATTCCGATTTGCTGTCTTCGAGAAATTGTTGGAGCACATCAAACCGAACTTCGCCGTAGTTCAAAGCGTAGCGAAGATCGCCGCCTTTATAGACCCAGGTGGTCGGAATCCAGGACAGCGGCATTCCGGCAAACTGTTTGATCTTTGCCTCGCCATGTCGCGGCCCGGGATCAGCGAGAACAGTAACGTTCGGTTGATCGGCGATTTGAAATTTGGAGAGCATCGATTTTCCATCGCCGCCGTCGTTCCAAACCGAAACGAAATAAACTTTTACCTGCGGATTGTCTTTCACCATTTTTAACCAGCCGCCGCTTTTGAGTTCGGCCTGACAATTGGAGCACCACGGCGCCCAAAGATGGACGACGGTCAAGTCAGGCGACTTAATTGCCGCGAGAACCTTGTGCTCGGCGGGAGCTTGGGCCAGGAGATCTTTGTCCTGGCCTCCAGCACGAATTGAAGCAATCACGAAAATCAGCGCGAAGATCGAGAATCGTAAGATCGACATTATGTCCCAAATATGGAGAGAAACGCAGTCTGCTCAACGCTGACTTCGAGTTGTGTTTCCGCCGAAATTAGCGTAGGGAGAACAATCGGCCCAGAAACCAGGCGAATATGATGCCATCAACAAGCAGACGAACGTCGACAGAAGTCTTCGAGTGCGAAGTGTGCGGCGTGCGCAAGCGTCTCGAAACAGCCAAACGGCATTGGTGCGATGTCTGTACCCGTGGCACGCCGGTGGAAATGCGACGCACAAGGGACAAGTGGAAAACCACGAGCAGAGTTCCGAGCAGCCACTAGGGAAGGCGACGCCAATCCTCTCAACAGCGTCTCGCCTCACGGATCAGAGTTTGACCAATCGCGCGAAAACACATACTGTGGCGCTCCGTTTTCCGATGCTTTAGCTGCACGGAAAAAATCGATCCCGCCAGGGCGGGATCGCGTGCCCCAAGGAGGCCTTTTTAACTATGGTGCAAATGCAGGATGTGATGTCGAAGCCAATGCCGGATTTCCGGGAAGGCAGCATCGTCAAAGGACGTATTTTGGAAGTTCGCCCGCGCGAAGTGCTGGTCGACATCGGATACAAATCGGAAGGCGTTATTTCGCTGGCGGAATTTGAGGACGTGGAAAATTTGGAAGTCGGCGACGAAGTCGATGTATTGCTAGAGCGACTCGAGAATGACGAGGGCATGGTTGTGCTTTCGAAAGAGAAAGCGGCCTATCGCCAGAACTGGAACAAGATCGCCGGCGTCTTTCAACAGGACGGGCTGATCAAAGGCAAAGTGAAGTCGGTCGTCAAAGGCGGATTGATGGTGAACATCGGCGTCGAAGCATTTTTACCCGCGTCCCAGATCGACATCGTGCCGCCGAAAGATTTGCAGCAGTTCGTCGGCAACACTTACGATTTCAAGATCGTCAAAATCAACGACGATCGCCGCAACGTTGTGTTGAGCCGACGCGAGTTGATTGAGCAGGAGCGGAGCGAAAAACGGCAGAAATTCATGGACGGCGTGAACGTGGGCGACCGCGTCACCGGCACAGTGAAAAATCTGACCGACTTCGGCGCGTTCATCGATCTCGACGGCATGGACGGATTGCTCCACATCACCGACATGACCTGGGGCCGACTCGGGCACCCGAGCGAGCTGGTGAAAGTTGGACAACAACTCGAAGTCCAGGTCCTCGATATTAATAAAGAGAAAGAGCGCGTCTCGTTAGGCCTGAAGCAGACCCAGAAAAACCCGTGGGACCAGATTGAGGAGCGCTTCCCCGCCGGTCAGAGAGTGAAAGGCAAAATTACGAACCTCGTTCCTTATGGCGCGTTCGTGGAATTGGAGGAAGGCGTCGAAGGACTCATTCACGTTTCCGAACTTTCGTGGACGAAACGAATCATGCGGCCGTCCGATATTTTGACGGTTGGCCAGGAAGTCGAAGCCGTTGTCCTCGGCGTCAACAAAGAGGAACAGAAAATTTCGTTGGGCCTGCGCCAGCTCGAACCGAATCCGTGGGACGAAATCGAACATAAATTCACCATCGGCAGCCGCGTCAAAGGGACGATTCGCAACATGACCGCTTACGGCGCGTTCGTGGAGCTCGATGAAGGAATCGACGGAATGATTCACGTTTCGGATTTGAGTTGGACCCGGAAAATCAATCATCCGAGTGAAGTTTTTAAGAAAGGCGACGAAGTCGAAGCCGAAGTTATCGACATCGATAAAACGAATCAGCGGATCAGTCTCGGCATCAAACAACTGAGCGAAGATCCGTGGAAGAACATCGATCAGAAATACAAGATCGGCGATCTGGTCAAAGGCAACGTGACCAAACTCGCGAGTTTCGGCGCGTTCGTGCAATTGCAGGACGACATCGATGGGCTCGTTCACATCTCGCAATTGAGCGAGGAGCATGTGGCGAAAGTCAAAGACGTGCTAAAGGTCGGACAGGAAGTCGAAGCGCGCGTGATCAAAGTGGACAAAGTCGAGCGCCGGATTGGGTTGTCGATCAAAGCCGCCAATTACTCCGAAGAACAATTGCGCAAGGAAGCGGAAACGTTCGACACGCTCCGTCCCGGCGAAGACATGGTCGGGTTGGAGAAAGCGTTCGCCGCCGCCGAGCAGGAAGAATATCGCCCGGGCGAAGCCAAGAAAGCCGCTAAAGAACCAAAGCCAGCGAAAGAGCCCAAGGAATCCAAGCGCGAGTCGAAAAAAGAGTCGAAGAAGAAGTAATTTCGTTGGACCGTTGCGGGCGGTTATGTCACGCAGCTTCAATCGACGTCCGTTTCGATTGTTAATCAGCGCAGTTCTGTTATC
>JALYKJ010000165.1 GCA_030774845.1 Verrucomicrobiota bacterium | reverse complement strand
CCCGAAAGCCTTTTACTCGGGCAGCAGGGTGGCAGGGAATCAGGGCAGCATTGCCGATTAATTATTTACGGCGCTTTCCTGAAAACGACACGAATACCGGGATCCCAAACGTGCGCTGTGAGTCCGTGGGCTTTGGCGAAGGCATGAATTTTTTTCTCACGCTCCAAACGCTTGACCTTTTCACTGGGCCAAACTGCTTCCAGTTCGTTCTCAAAAATCGTGCAGGCCTTTTCATTTTTGAGCCGTTCTTGGATACGTTTGGTGAGCGCCTTCACCGCGCTCTCGCTTTACCATGTTTCCGTTCCATGTTTCAAGCGTGGCAAAACACGCGACCTTGCCGTCCTGTTTCTCGAAAGCCCGGTAGCATTGTAGCAGGGTAGCAAGTGCCGCTGCATGAAAGCACGGAATCACGACTGCAAAGTTACCGAGCGTCCGGTGAAGCTGCGCGCCTTCGGGTTGTTTGGACGTTGCACGCGCTTTTCAAGTCACGCGCATAAAGGTAGAGTTGCCGCCGTGACGAGCGCTTCGTTAAGGCGCGCAGAGTGAATCCGAAGAATCTTCTGAGATCGCCAAGCAGCTTGGCGTCGCAAACATTCTGGAAGGCAGTGTGCAGCGTTCGGCCGATCAAGTGCGAGTCAACGTGCAACTGATTAGAGCAGCGACTGACGCTCACCTGTGGGCTTCCACTACCCCACATCGGTCTCGCTGTCGCGTATGAACTTTCCGGCCAGCGCGAGCAGGCGATCACTGAATATCAGAAAGCCTACGACCTCGGCCAGCATACTGATACCCCAGCGGGTTGGAATGATTTATTGGCACATAGTTAAGCGCTGAAAGGCGAACGCGCTAAAGCATTACAGCAGCTCGACCAGTTTAAAGCTCTTGAGCAACGTGGCGAAGCCGAAGCTTACCTAGTCGCTCTAGTCTATGTTGGTCTCGGTGACAAGAACGATGCGATCGAGTGGCTCCAACGAAGCTACCAGAACAAAGAGTTTAATTTCATAGTGTACATAAATGTAAATCCGCTGCTTGATCCGTTGCGGGGCGATCCGCGTTTCGAAGCGCTCGCGGAGAAAGTCATTCCGCGTAATCAGAAGTAGCTCATTGTGGACATGCCCAAATTCTTCGTCGAGTTCAGGCGGCGCAAAGCGGAATTACTGAATTAGACTGGAGCCTCAGGGGTCGCGGGGGCTCCACGCCACTCTGACGCCCGAACGCACTGAATCAACGCTGCAAAGTTACTAGGAAGCATGAAATCGTGCGGTCGCATGGCGACATTGCACCCTCGTGATCCCCGGCGGAAGTTAAGTCCGGTTGATAACCGCCTCTTTTTGTGTGTCGCGAGTCACGCGCTGCGGCAGTAGTCAGCAGAGATCAGTGGTCAGAGATCGAGATCAAGAACCGACCTGCGCGAGAACCGTGCGCAGCTCGTGGAAGTCGACCGGTTTGGTAAGGTGGAAATCGAAGCCAGCTTCCTTGCTTCGCCTGATGTCTTCATCTTTGGCAAATCCAGTAAGGGCAACGCCTTTGACTGGTTGTTTTCGTTTGGCGTGAGCGATCACCTCGTAGCCGCTGCCGTCTGGCAGGCGAATGTCGCTCAAGACAACATCGAACTCCTTCGACTCGACAATCTCCAGCGCGCTCTGCGCGCCATCGGCCAATGAAGTCTCGTGACCGAAATGATCGAGCATGCGGGCCAATACTCTCAACGTGTCGGCGTGATCTTCGACAACCAAAATTCGCAAGCTCCTGCCCCGCGGAGGCAAAGCTTCTGTTGGATCGTCGCTCATTGAAGCTGGTTAGCCCCGGTTTTCAGCGGATAGTTGCAGCAGAAGTCGCGCCGAAAATGGACCTGATCGGGCCGCCGGCGATGACGCATCTGTGTAATCTTCGAAATGGGCGCTGCCGTTCAAGATACCTGCTTCGCGACCAAGTTTTTCGATCTCTTCAAAGTCCGGCTTTCGCAACGCGAGGTTCGTATATTTCACCCGATCAGGCGGTTTGCTCAGTACGAATGCGAGAAGCCGTGGGTTCTGGTTGTAGTAGAATTTGCTTACAAACTGCGCCGTCTCCATTCGGTGCTCCATGTTTTTATCAATCCATTTGCCGCTCTTCGCGATGCCATCGACCAGGCGCTGCACAGTGTCGCGATCGTTTTTGATCATGTCCTCGTGCACGGCGAGGACGCAGGAGATGAAATTCGGCCACACATCTTTCGTCAACCAGAGGACGCGCCCGTAACCGTCGAGCTCGGTTTGACCCATGAACGGTTCGCCGCTCGAAATTGCGTCCACTGCCTTGGCATAAAGCGCAGCCGGCATGTCCGGCGGCGGCATTTCAACAAGATCGACATCTTGCGGCTTCATGCCCGCATTTTTCAGCGCTCGAAAAATCAGAAGTCGTTGATTGGAAAAGCGGTTTGGCACCGCAATGCGTTTGCCGCGCAAATCCTGCATCTGATAAATCTGTGAATCTTTGTGCACCATGACTGCGGAGCCGTCGCGATGGCCGAGATAGACGATTTTGATCGGCACGCCTTGTTCGCGCAGCGCCATCGCCATCGGCGCGAGAATGAACGTGGCCGGCGTATAACCGGAGAGATAGGCCTCTTTCAATTCCGGCCAGCCGTTGAATCGCACCGGCTCGAAAAAGCTGTCGCCGGTCATTTGCTTGTTGATGAAATCTGTGACCGGGCAGGTGAGATGACACGTCACCGGAAGAAATCCGATTCGAAATTTCTTGTGATCGGTCGTGGCCGCGCCCCTGGAGTCAAACAAACGCAGATTCAACCAGGCGTGAACGAGCGTGATCGCGACGAGCCAAGCGATCGCAACTACAATCAGAATCTTCCGCATCGACATAAAGGCAGCGGAAGTATTCGGGAGCGACGAATCGCGTCAACGATTCTTTCTCGGCGCCGATTCAGGCGGACGAAGGTAAAGATTCATTCCACCCACGTCCACGACCGCGAAATTCCACGACAGATACTCTTCACCAAGCAGACCTGTTCCGACGAACTTCGCCACATTCCCAACCATTACCTCGGCGTTACTGACGACCAAGCTGCCCAAAGCCAATTGTTGAACGTGACCAATGCCCTGTCCATGAGCGGAGAGCTGCGGGGACAGTGCCGTGCCAAATGTCAAGGCTGCGGGAGAAGAGAGAACGGTAACAAATGAACCGGTATCGACAATCAATCGAGTAGGATGTCCATTGATTGTCGCATCGATCTCCAAGTGATTTTCGGGATTAAAATGCATTGGTATGCGCGTAAAACCTCTGCTGCCCAAAAATTGCGCGAGCTTTTGGGTTATGGCTGCGGATGACCCTCTTGGGTTGGCGTAGATCATCTGTCGCGTGCAATCGACAATCATTCCGAACTTGGCCATCTCGTGCGCGCCGAACAAGCCATCCAAATGCGGCCGGGCGTACTCGTTTAGGTCGCTTTCGTCGGCCACCCGCACTGGAACGTTTTGAAATGTGCAATTCCCCATCGCCAAGGCCGCCACTTTGCCGACGCCATAGTGCTGTGCGTCGCCTAGGACGCCTACGACGTAAGACTTGGTTTCTCCGACGTTGAGCCCAATCTTGCGTGCGCTCGCGCGATCGAGGAGCGTGAACGGGCAGCCAGTGTCAATCATCAGCGCGGTGCGGCGGCCGCTCATTAGTGTGTTGACGAACAAGTGATTTCCGAATCGGCGTTGCAAAGGCGATCCGCCAAAACCTTCGCGTTCCAAAAACGTTTTCAGCGCGGCGGGTGGCGGGCCGGCGGCCTGACTAATCAGCGTTGGGAAGTAAACGATTGCAACAAGCGCAAGGCTGAGGGGGAGTTTTTTCATGGTTTTTTAGTCCAATTCGGAACGCCGATCCAACTCGGATGTCTAGAGCAACTGGTATGGATCGACATCCACTGTGGCGACGACGTCTTCTGGCAGCGGCAATTTATCGAGTGTTTCGCGCAGGAGTCGGCTGAGGCGCATGATGGCTTCACCACGGAGCAAGATGTGGAACCGAAATTGGCCCTGCAGTTTTTCCAGCGGCGCCGATGTGGCGTCGCCGAGTGTGAATTCCGAACCGAGCGACTCTTTTAAACGGCGCACCAAAGTTTCGGCAGACAATTTTGCCCGGCCTTCATGCGCGGACCGGACCGTGATCAAGACAGCATGTTTGAACGGCGGAAAATCGCAGCGTTGCCGAAACTCCAGCTCCTGTTGAAAGTAACCGGCGAAATCGTGGTGCCGCGCAAATTGTATCGACGGACTAAACGGCGTGTAGGTTTGCACAAAAACTTCACCCGCCGTTTCGCCGCGGCCGGCCCGGCCTGCCACTTGGGTGAGTAACTGAAAAGTTCGTTCGCCCGCGCGGAAATCAGGAAGATGCAACGCCAAATCCGCGTTGATGATTCCGACCAGTGTCACGTTTGGAAAATGCAGGCCTTTCGCGATCATTTGTGTTCCAACCAGGATGTCGATCTTCCCGGTGCGAAAATTTCTTAAAGTTTCGCGATAAGCCTCCTTGCGCGTCATCGAGTCGGCGTCCATTCGGCGCACATTCGCTTTTGGAAAAAGGTGCGAGACGGTCGACTCAACTTTTTCGGTGCCGAAGCCGGCGTAAATAAGCGCGTCCTTTCCGCACTCGGGGCATTTCTTCGGCACGGCAGCGGTGTGTCCGCAAAGATGGCAACTCAATCGCGCCATATGCCGATGGAAGGTCAGCGCGACGCTGCAGTTAGGGCAATTGCGCGCTTCACCGCAATTGCTGCAAAGGAGCGAAGTGGAAAAGCCGCGCCGATTCAAAAATAGAATCGTCTGCTCGCGTTTTTCGAGCCGATCCGCAATCGCCTTCGACAATTTCTCGGAAAGAATCGGAGCGATCTTTTCTTTTCGCCGCTCCTGGCGAAGATCGACAATCCGCATCAACGGCATGCGCTGGTCGTCAACGCGCTGGGTCAGGGTAAGGAGTTCGTACTTGCCGGTTGTCGCGTTGTGATAACTTTCGAGCGACGGCGTGGCGCTGCCGAGGACCACCGCGCATTTCTCGATCTTTGCGCGGACAACCGCGACGTCGCGCGCGTGATAACGCGGCGCTTCTTCCTGTTTGTAAGTCGTTTCGTGTTCTTCATCGACAATGATGAGGCCAAGGTCCTTAAGCGGCGCGAAGACCGCGCTCCGCGCGCCGATCACGATCCGCGCACGCCCGGAATGGATCTTGTGCCATTCATCATGGCGCTCGCCTTGCGATAAATGACTGTGCAGCACCGCGACGACTTCGTGCATTTCGGCAAAGCGGCTTTTGAAACGCTCGACCGTTTGGGGCGTAAGCGAAATTTCCGGGACGAGCACGATCGCGCTTCGTGCTCGCTCAAGCGCAATGCCAATCGCTTGTAGATAGATTTCGGTTTTGCCGCTGCCGGTAACGCCATGCAACAAAATCGGTTTGGCGTTCTCGAGAATAGCGAGCGCGTCAGTAATTTTGCTGAGCGCGAGGGCCTGTTCCGGATTTACCTCGAGATTCGTGGTCGCAATAAATTGCTCGTCCGCGTGCGGATCGCGCTCGACCGCTTCTTCGCGCAGCTCGATCAAGCCGCGCTTGGCGAGCGCGCGCAGCGTTTGGTTGTCGAACGAAGTTTTGCGCAACAATTGCGCGGCGAGCGTGGGCTTCTCCAATTTGGCGATGGCGTCGAGGAGCTCGGCCTGCCTCGGCGCGCGTTTCCGCAAGTTTTCGATCTTATCCGCCACTCCGGCTTCGGAGTTGTCGATCTTTGTCAGCGGCTGGACGAAAAGTTGTTTTTTCCAGCTGATCTCCGCGCGCCGGATCACTTGTGGTAGCAAACTGCGCATGACGGTGTCGAGCGGGCAGCAGTAGTAGATGCTCATCCATTTCGCCAGTTCCAGAAGCGGCTGGCTGATTACTGGAGCTTCGCCGACGAGCGCCTCGATTGGTCGAATTCCCTTCGCGTCGCTTTGCTCCAGCATGGCCAGGACCGTGGCGAGGGCGGATTTGTCGCGAAACGGAACTCGCACGCGCGAGCCGACACCGATGCGGTCGGCCAGCGTCTCCGGCACGGAATAATCGAGCTCGCGTTGAATGGCGCGGTCGATAATCACGCGAACGTAATTGGGCTTCATCATCTGGCTGGCCGACAATTTAATTGAAGTTTAGGTCGATCACGAGCATGAGCAGGAGCACGAAATTAAATGACCCGGTTTGTCTTAAAACTGATTCTGTGCATGCTGATCGCTTTGGCGGCGGGATTCGGTTATCTGGCACTGCGATCCGGCGATGCCCTTTACAGTTTTTACGAATGGGTCAGCCCGGCGCGTTTTCAGCAATACGACAAGCTCATTCTGTCAGTCGCGGCGGAACATCAACTCGATCCCATGCTGGTCAAAGCCGTGGTCTGGCGCGAGAGCCGGTTCGACCGACTAAAATATGGAACTGCGGGCGAGCGCGGTTTGATGCAAGTAAGCGAGAGAGCCGCCAATGAATGGGCGCACGAACACAAGATCGGGAATTTCAATTTCGAACAACTCTTCGATCCCAGAACAAATCTCGACGCCGGCTCGTGGTACTTGCGGCGCGCGCTCGAGCATTGGCAGAACGAAACGGACCCGTTCCCGTATGCTCTCGCCGAATACAACGCCGGGGCCAGTCGCGTCCAACGTTGGGTTGGGGCCGATGGAACCTCGACAAGTGAGTTTCTCGGGAACATCGATTTTCCAACCACGCGCAATTACATCGAATCAATTCTCAATCGATACGCGTTTTACAAAAAGCGCGGCCGAATGTGACGGAGGCGTTTGTTACGCAAATCCGCCGGCGATTTTTGAATTGAGCAACATGACGTTGTCAATCTTGAAGGGCAGATCGACGCCGCGCTGCTTCAACGCTGTGATCACACTTTCGGTCGGGATATTTCCAACGAGCGTGTTTTGGGCGAAGGGGCAGCCGCCGAGTCCGCCAATCGCGGAATCAAATCTTCGACAACCGGCATCGTAAGCGGAGAGAATTTTCCCGATCGCGTCGGCGGGTGTGCTGTGCAAATGGACGCCGATCTCGCACGCACTGCTCGATTTCATTGCGGTTGTGACGACTTGGTGAATCAGTGACGCGTCCGCCATTCCAACCGTGTCGGCAAGTGACATTGATCGAATGCCAAGCCCGGCGATGCGCGCAATTGCCCCGCGAAACTCGTCTTCGTTCCTCGAGTCGCCGTACGGATTTCCAAATGCCATCGAAAGATAAACGACAAGATCGACATCTGCCGCTCTGGCGCGCTTTTTAATTGCTTTCAGCACTTCGAAATTTTCATCCGGTGATTGGTTTTGGTTTCGCCGCAGAAAGGTGGGCGAAATTGAGCACGGATAACCGAGCGTCGTCACACGCTTTGTTGCAATCGCGCGCTCGGCGCCCTTTTCGTTGACGACGATGCCGATGATCTCGACATCGTTCGGCGCCCCGAGTTGTTCGAGGACTTGTTCGCCATCTGACATCTGAGGCACGGCTTTCGGTGAGACAAAACTCACGGCGTCGATGTGTTTGAACCCGGCGCCGATGAGAGCGTGAAGATATTGAACCTTGAGCTCGGTCGGGATCTGGCGTGGCAGGCCTTGCCAGGCGTCGCGTGGACACTCGATTAATTTTATCGCTTGGTTCGCCATGTTCGGAATCTTTGGTAACGGTTGAAGGGAATGACAAAATCGCAAATCGCCGAGGTTTTGCAGGAAATTGCGACCCTGCTCGAATTGAAAGACGAGAACCCTTTCAAGATTCGAGCTTACGCCAATGCCGCGCGTTCGCTGGAAACGTTTGGCGGAAATCTATCTGATCTTCAGGACGAAGAAGCGCTGGCGAAAATTCCGGGAGTCGGCAAAGCGATCGCGGCCAAGATCAAGGAACTGTCAGCGACGGGTTCGCTGAAATACGTCGAGGAACTACGGGCGGAATTTCCGGCGGCGATCCTGGAATTATTTTCAATCTCCGGACTCGGGGCCAAGAAAATTAAAGCGCTCTACGAGCAGCTTCACATCAGCTCGATCGAGCAATTGCGGGAAGCGTGCGTATCCGGACGTGTCGCGCAATTACCCGGGTTCGGCGAAACAACGCAGACAAAGATTTGCACGGCCATCGAGCAACGCGCGAAACATTCCGGGCATTTTCAGTTTGGCCAGATTGCCGCTGAAACGGAATCGCTACGGCGCGATTTAGCAGCGCATGCC
>JALYKJ010000164.1 GCA_030774845.1 Verrucomicrobiota bacterium | reverse complement strand
GGCTGGTCGCCCGAGTGGGCGCCGTCGAGCCCTTTCAGTTCCTTGCGAGACTTGATCACTTCATCAACCAACCCGTAAGCCTTCGCCTCGGCCGCCGACATATAATAATCGCGGTCTGAATCGAGCCTCACCTGTTCCTCAGGTTTGCCGGTGTGTCGCGAGATGATTTTGATGAGGCGCTTCTTCAATTTGAACATGTAATCGACTTGGCGCTCGACATCACTCGCCGCACCTTGCGCGCCGCCCGAGACTTGGTGAATCATGATGTCGGAGTTCGGGAGCGCGAATCGTTTGCCTTTTGTTCCGGAGCAAAGCAGAACCGCCGCCATGCTTGCGGCCATGCCGAGGCAATACGTCGTCACGTCGCAGGTCAGAAATTGCATTGTGTCGTAAACCGCCAATCCCGAAGTCACATTGCCTCCCGGCGAATTGATGTAGATATTGATGTCCTTCTTCGAATCCTCCATCTGCAGGAAGAGCAACTGCGCGATCACGAGGTTCGCGATGTGATCGTCAATCGGCGTGCCGATGAAAACGATTCGGTCCTTCAGTAAGCGCGAATAAATGTCGTAGCTGCGCTCGCCGCGGCCGGTCTGCTCCACCACCATCGGTACCAGCACCGATTGCGAGCGATTTTCTCTGGGTTCACTCATTTCTTCGCAGTTTGTTCTTCCGAAACCGGCTGGACGCTAACATTCGCCTTTAGGAAATCAAGAGTCTTACCGAGCAGAATCTGTTCCGCGAGCGCGTTAAGTCCATCGTGTTCTTCGAGTTCCTTCCGCATTTTATCGCTGGAAATATTGTAGTGTTGCGCTTCCTGCCGGATCCGAAGATCGACATCTTCCCGCCTGACTTCGATCTTTTCCTGCTCGGCGATTCGCTCGAGAATGAAATTTGTTTTCAATCGGTGCGCCGCCACGTTTGCCGCCGTCTCGATCAGCTCCTTTTCCTTGTCCTTCAGCATTTCGTCGGGAATTCCGCGGGCCCGATTTCGCTGAACCAATTCCGCCAACGCCCGCTTGGTCTCGTTGCGAAGCAAGCTCGGCGGCAGATCGAACTGAATCTTTTCGTGTAAATATTTCACAATCTGCGCTTCCTTCGCCCGCTCGACCTCGTGCTCTTTTTCATGCTCGAGATCGTGCTCGATCGTATGGCGAACGTCGGCCAGCGATTTTCCCGGAAGCAATTTATTCGCGAAGGCGTCGTCGACCGCCGGCAAAACCTTTTCTTTGATCTCGTGTAGCGTCACCGTGTAGCTGGCCTGTTTGCCGGCCAATTCTTTGACCAAAAAGTCGGCCGGAAGATCGACAATCACCGTGCGCGTCGCTTCCGGCTTTTGTCCGACAAGCTGCTCGCAAAATTTCGGTAGAAAATTGTCTGCCGCCAAACGAAGCCAGAATTTCTTGCCGCCGTGCAAATTCTTGCTCGCCTGCGGCGCAACTTCGCTGATCGGCTTTCCTTCGATCGTTCCTTCAAAATCAATCACCACGAAGTCTTCCATCTGTGCACCGCGCCCCGACACGTCGACAAAATCGGCGGTTTGATCGCGCAACCGTTCCAGCGTCGCGTCAATCTCCCCTTCCGCCACTTTCGTGTCCGCCAACTCCACCGGAATATCTTTGTAATTCGGTAACTTAAACTCTGGCGCGGTGACCACCGTCGCCTGGAACCGCATCGATTTGTCTTCGCCGAAATGGACTTCTTCCAAGTTCGTCAACGACGCGACCCGCAATTTCTTCTGCTCGATCGCCTCGCGATAACCTTTGGAGACAAGCTTCTTTGTTACCTCGTCCTGAATTTCTTTGCGAAATCGTTTGTCGATCACCGCTCGTGGCGCTTTGCCGGGCCGATAACCGGGAATCTTGGCGAACCGCGCAAAGCTATTGGCGATTGTGTCCCATTCCTTCGATACCTCTTCCGCCGGCAATTCGATTTTTAGCATCGAGACCGACTCCGGCTTTTTTTCAACCTGAACCTTCACAGGAACTACTGTAGCGGCGCTCTATGAGCGTCGCATTCATTTTTGTGCGCCCGAACAACAAACTATCCGCCAAATACGCGAAATGACGCGAAAGATTCGTTAAATTCGATTCTAATTTAGCGGCTTTTGGCGTGTTTAGCGGACTCTTTCCCCGCGCACGTAGACCGAATGCGTTTGCGAAAAACCAAACCAATACGCCAACTCGCGATAATCTTCGCAGTCAAACACAGCAAAGTTTGCGACTTTGCCGGATTCCAGCGACCCAATCTTATCGCCCCGATTTAACGAATACGCCGCATTGATCGTCGCGGCCGTGATCGCTTCCGCCGGCGACATTTTCATTTGCGTACAAGCGAGCGATAGAATCATCGGCATCGACGGCGTTGGTGACGAACCGGGATTGAAATCGGTTGCGAGCACAACTGCCAGTCCCGCGTCGATCATTTCGCGTGCGCGCGGATACGATGTCAATCCAAGCACGTAAACCGATCCGGGCAGCAAAACCGGCTGCACGTTCACAGATTTTAATGCTGCGATTCCCTGCTCGTCCGTCTTTTCCAAATGATCCGCAGTCGTCGCGCCAAGTTCTGCCATCAATTTCGCGCCGCCGGAATTTGTCAGTTGATCGACATGACCACGCAGTTTGAGTCCAAGCTTCTTTGCCGCAGACAGAATCTCCCGCGATTGCTCGATGTCGAAATAGCCGCGCTCGCAGAAAACATCGCAAAACTCCGCGAGCTTCTCTTTCGCGACGCGGGGCAACATTTCGTCGATCACAAGATCGACATATTCATCTGGCGACGTATCGCGCGGCACCGCGTGCGCGCCGAGAAATGTCGGCACGATTTCGAGCGGCGTTTCATTATTCAATCGCTGAATTACGCGCAAAATCTTCGGCTCATCGTCGAGAGTAAGTCCGTAGCCCGATTTCGATTCCACGGTTGTCGTGCCGCATCTCAAAAACCAATCTGCGCGTTTCTTCGCCTGCGCGAGAAGATCGGCCTCGCTCGCGGCGCGAGTTTTCTCGACAGTTGACCAAATTCCGCCGCCGGCTTTCGCGATTTGCTCGTAACTTTCTCCCCGCACGCGGCGCTCGAAATCCTCAAGTCGATTTCCTGCGAAAACCAAATGGGTGTGCGCATCGACAAATCCCGGGAGCACGACGCGCCCGCCAAGATCGACAATGGCCAGTCCGGCTCGGACCGCGCCGCGCGCTGCCTTTTCGATTTCGTCGCTCGGTCCGACGATATCGATCTTGCCATCGCGAATGAGCAGTCCGCCGTCGCGAATAATTCCGAGCTCGGACAATTCCTTGCCGATGCGCGGACGTTTCGGACCCGCCAACGTGGCCAGTTGCGACGCGTGAAGAAGAGCGAGAGACTTCAAGTCAGTTTACTCTGCACGATCTGATCGATCTTTTTGAACTCGGACTCTGAATCTGCCTGGACCTTACGAACTTTCTTCTGAAGGTCGGACTTAAATTTTTCATCCTTCAACGCCGCCAGATTGATTCGGACATTTAAGGCTGCTCC